>CALFEW010000803.1 GCA_937958365.1 uncultured Chloroflexota bacterium
ACGGCCTGGGCACGCAAAGCGTGGCCCTGGCCGCTCAGGAATTCGGCGCAGAGATGCTGCATATCAGCTCCAACGAGGTGTTTGCCGGCGACCGACCGGAAGGTTACGACGAATGGATGCCGCGAAATCCGGTGAATGGCTACGGCCGTTCCAAAGCCGCCGCCGAATTTCACGTCACCAACCTGCTCAGCCGCTTTTACATTGTGCGCCTCTCGTGGCTGTTTGCGCCCGGTGGCCGCAACTTCATCCACGCCATCCTCAAACGCGCCCGCGAAACCGGCCAGCTTCGCGTCGTTGTGGACGAAGTAGCCAATCCCACTTACGTCCACGATCTGGCCGCGGCCATCACCCAACTGATCGAGACCCAGCAGTACGGCGTCTATCACTTCACCAATGCCGGAGCCTGTTCGCGCTGGGAATTCGCCAACGAGATTGTGCGCCAGGCCGGGCTGACCGGCGTGGTCAATACGCCCATCCAATTGAAAGATTTCCAACGCGCTTCGACGCCGCCACCTTACGCCGCCCTGAACAACAACGTCGGCAAAGCCATTGGCATTGAATTACGGCCGTGGCAAGAAGCCCTGAACGCCTACCTGAACAGCTAAAACGCCAGCCCCTTGAACAACAGCAAGACGCCGATTCGTTGAATTGTTCTACCGAAATGGTGTAAAATGTGCAAAATACGTAATTTTCGGAGGTGAATGAGTGGATACAATTCAATACATTGCCAAGACGACACTGGCGCGGCAGACCCACAAGATCATCCGAGATGTGCAACGGGGGCAAACGGTGGTTGTGGAACATCACGGGCAGCCGGAAGCGGCGATTATGGACATCATGGACTACTATCTGCTGCGAGCTGTACTCCACTACCATACGCAATCACCCGAAATAGACGCCGGGGCCGGGCTGAGTGAAGAGACAGTCGCGGCGGTGAACTCGCTGCCGGGGCAGGTTAGTCTGGTGATGGCTTACTACCTGGCTGAGGCCATTAGCCTGGGCCGGGCAGCCGAACTGCTGCACTTACCCCGGTTGGATTTACAGACGCGCTGCCTGCGCCTGGAGATCCCGCTGCGCAGCGGGCCGGGGTCGGCGGACGAAATCGCCAGTGATTTAGCCAACGCTGCCGCCTTCACGCCATCCAATTCATGAACACCTGGGGGCTGCTAGACAATACCATGCTGACGAATTTTGCCCTGCTCAATCGGCCAGACCTGGTGTTGGATTTATGGACGGGAGCCTGCACAACAACGGCCGTTCTAGCCGAGTATCAGGCAGGCACGGCCGTACGCCCCTTACCGGCCGACTGTTGGCAAACCCTCACCCTTGTAGACCTGACGCCAGAAGAAACGGCCGTTGCCCAACAACTCGCCCACCATCCAGGAGCCGGTGAGCGGACTTGCATCGCTGTGGCCCACTGCCGGAACGGCCTGTTCGCCAGCGACGACGCCGACGCGCGTCGCGCCGCCCAAATGTATGGCATTCCATTAACCAGCACAAGGGGCATCCTGCTGCTGGCTGGGCAACAAAAACGCGCCACGTT
>CALFEW010000804.1 GCA_937958365.1 uncultured Chloroflexota bacterium
TCGACAAGCTTTATCAAACCATTTACGACATCATCAACACAGCAAAAACTTGTCCGCTTCTTCTCATTTACAGGTTCAAACCCCAGACCCACCGCCTGGACTGTGTACATATCCGGCAAAATGGCGAACCGCTAGACCACACAGTCATTGCGCCCCAAATCCTTAGTCCAGACGATACCAACGCCATCAGCCAGATGATGTTGAGCGGACAAATGCGCCTCGTTGAAGGAGAAACGGCCGTCGCCGCCACCCTCCCCTCGCCAGACCTGCTGACCTCCTGCGCCCATTATCCACAAGCCGTCTTGTTCTTTCCTCTGAAATTTGAAACGGAACTTCATGGTCTCATCCAGGCGTATACCGTCCAGACGCCAGCGTTTACCCCTGCCGACCAGCGCTTCTGGGAAGCCTTTGTCCAGCAGACGGTCGTGGCTTTAGCCAACGCCCGGTTATTCGCCAAAAGCCTGCATGAAATTCAAGAACGCCTCCGGATAGAAGCAGAAATTAAACGCCGACAAGCGGAAGCGGAAACATTACGCCAGGCCGTCGCCGTTCTCAATTCATCCCTTTCTCTGGAAGTCGTCCTCGGCCGCATTTTAGAACAACTACGCCAGGCCATTCCCTACGACAGCGCCTCCGTACAGCAAAAAGAAGGCGACAATCTGGTCATTCGCGCGGCCAAAGGGTTCCCTCACAGCGAGGACTTGATAAACCTCGACTTTCCCATTATGGCCGATTTGCCCAACGCCCAGGCCATGCGCACCTTAAAACCCCTGGCAATTGACGACATTGACAAACTATACCCGGCCTTTAATGACCTGGCCCACAAATACCAGGCAGACAAAATCGTCTCCTGGTTGGGCGTGCCTTTGTTTGTGGACGATACAGTCCTGGGCATGATTACCATTGATCGCAATGAGGTACGGCCGTTTACCAGCAACGAAATCGCCCTGGCCGTCACCTTTGCCGATCACGCCGCCATCGCTTTGCGTAACGCCCACCTGTATCAGGAAATGGAGAACCACAACGTGCGCCTGGAACAAGCCGTAGCCGCCCGTACCACCGCGCTACAACGCACCACTGAACAAGCCGAAGCGATCCTCGACAACAGCCCGGACGCCATTCTGCTGCTGGATATTAACTATCAAATCGAGCGCGTAAATCCAGCCTTTGAAGCGCTTTTTGGCTACCAGGCCAGTGATGTGATGGGTACTCTACCCTTTGAACTGGCAACGCCTGACTCGCACATCAGATTTATTACGGGTTTCCAAACGGCCGTTACCACCGGCAGCTCCCAACGTCTGGAAATCACCGCCCGGCGCAAAGACCAGAGCCTGTTCGACGTGACCGTCGCCCTGGCGCCCATTTACGAACAAGAAACCATCGTCTCCGTCGTTTGCAGCCTCCACGACATCAGCGGCTTCAAAGAAGTGGAACGCCTGAAAGACGACTTTGTTTCTAACGTCTCCCACGAACTGCGCACCCCCATCGCCAACCTGAAACTTCACCATGACCTCATCAAACTCAATCCGCAAAAGCAAAGCGTCTACCTGGAACGACAAGAACGCGAAATCGAAAGATTAACCATCATCATCGAATCACTGCTGCGTCTCTCACGCCTGGACCAACAACATATTCCGGTAACGCCAACGGCCGTTAATCTCTCCGACCTGGCGCAGCAATATGTTGAGGATCGCCTGTCCTACGCCGAAAGTCGCGGTTTAACCCTGCACCACATCCCCACTCTATCCTTCCCCACGACAAAAGCCGACGGCCGTCTCTTAGGCCAGGCCGTCGGCATCATTCTCACCAACGCCCTCAACTACACACCACCAAACGGACAAATCACCTTACGCGGCGTCACCCGCCAAAAACAAAACCGGTCCTGGGCAGGTCTCAGCATCCACGACACCGGCGCTGGCATCCCCCCAGAAGAGCAAGCCCTGGTGTTTAACCGTTTTTATCGCGGCCAGGCCGGCAGAGCTTCCGGCGCGCCCGGCACAGGGCTGGGTCTGGCAATCGCCGCAGAAATTATCGCCCTCCACCAGGGAGAAATAGAACTCATCAGCCCCGGTGAAGGGCAGGGAACGACGTTTATCATCTGGCTGCCGGCCACCGAGCCATAACCACCGCAATATTTGCCCTTTTCAAAAATAGGTCGCGGATTTTGGCATGGTTCAGTAGCCGCGGTATCCTTACCGTGTTTACGCCAGCGCGGTGAGGATACCGCGACTACAGGCTCAAAAAGGAACGAGGATCAAAGAATCGGAGGTATTTTTGATGAAGTTTGGCGTCATTTTTCCCCAAATTGAATTTGGCAACGACACAGCGGCCATCCGCGACTATGCCCAGACGGCCGAAGCCCTGGGCTACCATCACATTCTGGCTTATGATCACATCCTGGGGGCCAATCCCGACCGGCCTGACGGCTGGCAAGGCCCCTACACCTACCGGGATCCCTTCCACGAACCTTTTGTGCTTTTCAGCTACATGGCCGCTCTCACCAGCCGCGTGGAATTTGTCACCGGCATCCTCATATTGCCGCAGCGCGAAACGGCCCTGGTAGCCAAGCAGGCGGCGGAACTGGACATATTGAGCAACGGCCGTTTCCGTCTGGGCATTGGCAATGGCTGGAACAAGGTCGAATACACCGCCATGAACCAGGATTTCCACGTGCGCGGGCGGCGCATGGAAGAACAGGTAGACGTCCTGCGCCGGTTGTGGACACAAGAACTGGTCACGTATCAGGGCCAATGGCACACCATCCCCGACGCCGGACTCAACCCGCTGCCGGTGCAGCGCCCCATCCCCATCTGGTTTGGCGGCCATGCCGACGCCGTGCTGGAACGCGCCGCCCGCCTGGGCGATGGCTGGTTCCCCAACTACCGCAACGCCGCTTCGGCCAAACCCTCGCTGGATAAACTGGGGCAATACCTGGCGCAAAACGGCCGTTCCTTCTCCCAATTCGGCATCGAAGCCCGCCTGTCCTACGGCAACGGCCGTGCCGACGAATGGCAGCCCATCCTGGCCGATTGGCAAACAGCCGGCGCGACACACCTCACCCTCAACACCATGTACCTCGGCCTGGACACACCGCAAAAACACATCGCCGCCATCACCCACTTTGCCCAAACCATCCATCCCTAATCCGAAATACGAAATACGAAATACCACGAGGAGCCATGAAACGCGAAATCTTTACCCAAGAACACACCATGTTCCGCCAGGC
>CALFEW010000805.1 GCA_937958365.1 uncultured Chloroflexota bacterium
CTCCCTAATCTCTAGTCCCCGTACACGCCTCGCCTACGGCCGTCCGAATCCAGCAGGCCATATCTTGCGCCAGCCACGCCTGCCCATCTACCCAGGTAATGCCCACCAGCATGTCCCAGTGCAGATGGTTGCCGGTGGACAGCCCTGTCGTGCCTACCGCCCCCACTACATCCCCCGGCTGCACCATCTGCCCCGGTTCCACCATGATGTCGCTGAGGTGGTAATAGCCGGAATGAATGCCCAGGCCATGATCCAGAATAACAGCGCCACCACGTACGGCCAACACTTCGGCCACAACCACCTTGCCGGCGGCCGGAGCCAGCACCGGGGTGCCACCATAGGCGCTAAAATCCACCCCTTCGTGATACCGATTGTATGGCCCGCCATTCACCGAGCGACGGTCGCCGTAGGTGGAAGTGATGCTGAGGTAGTCGGCGATGGGCAGCGTGAAGGGTGCGGTCCAATACGGCTCCGGCGTCACCTGTGACCAGATTTCGCGCAGCCGGGCGCGTTCGGCGTCTATGTCGTCCTGGCTGATTTCGGCGGCGGTCCCGGTGTAGGTGAGTTCCTGAAACACCCATTCGTCGCGGTCGGCAAAACGCCAGGGCTGCGCCCAGAGCGGCCCGTCGCCGCTCTGGATGTTGAGGCTGGGTTCGCCACGGCCGTAAAACGCCCCGGTGCCAATGAGACCCACCCGGTAACGGCCGTTGCCCACCACCACAAATGGCGCATCGTTCAGTGTCGCGGAGATGACGGCCGTTTCCGCCACCTCTGCTCGCCAACCCAACGCAATCCCCGGTTCGCCCACCGTCTGCGACAGTTCCAGCGTGGTGAAGCCACCCGGCAGTTCCTTGGGTGGCGCATCACCGCCGGGCAAGAAGAGCGGCTGGTAAAGCAGCGGCCGATAAGGCGAGGACAGGCCGTTTTGCAAGGCGATGGCCCAGGGCGAGGCGTTCTGGCGCACGGCCGTTGCCAGCAACCCGCCATCGTCGGTACGCAGCAAAACGCCCATTTGCTCGGCGCTGTCCGGCGGCAGGCTCACGGCCGTGCCGATGGTTGGCTGGCGCTGCCGGTTCAGGTGCGGATTGGCGGCCTGCACGTCACGGCCGTAGCGATAAGCCAGCGCCGTCCAGGTATCGCCGGGAAGGATGGTGAGGGTGGGGGAAACGGCCGTTTCCTGCGCCTCGGCCCACACCGGCAGCCAGAGCAGCAACAGCAGCACCCCCAAAAACCAGATGGACTTTCGTCTATTCATCTCAGGCACGATCCTTACATGTTTACAGAATGGGACGCGGATAAACGCCGATACAGCCGATTTTCGCGGATAAAAGCAGCACTATCAGCGTTCATCCGCCGCATCCGTGAAAATCCGCGACCCATTCTTAACCCATTTCTTAAAAGTGCAAAAGTAGTGTCCCATCCTTAGCTGAGCAAGGTCAGGAGCAACTGCGCGTAGAAAATCTTGACAATGGTGGCTACCGGGAAAATCAGGGCGTAACCCACATTGGGCAGGTCATTTTCCGCCTGCTCCTGCCCAAAACTGAGTACGGCCGGCTGCGTTTGCAGCGCCGACAACATGCCCACCAACAGCGCAAACGGAATTTTTAGCACTTTATAGCCGATAAACAACGTTACAAAGGCGACCGTGCAGGTCACAAATGCCCCCGCCAGGAACAGGGACAGCCCGCCGCTGGCGGCAAACGTGGTGAAAAAGGTGTAACCGGAGCGTAAACCAATGCCCGCCAGCAAAAAGATCAGGCCGATCTGGCGCAGCGTCAGGTTGGCGCTGTAAGGCGGAACCCAGGCGATTGGACCGGTACGGCGAATCGCTCCCAAAACCAGCCCGACAATGAGTGGGCCACCGGCCGCGCCCAATTTGAAGGTAATGCCGCCGGGCAGCGGGATGGGGATGAGGCCAATCAACAAGCCCAGCGTCAATCCAATACCCAGAGATACCAGATTGATTTCGCTGAGCTGCTTGTAGGAGTCACCGAACAATTCGGTGAGTTCAGACAAATCTTTGCGCCGCGACACCACGCGCACACGATCGCCCAATTCCAACACCAGATCGCCGTGCGCCAGGAAATCAATGTCGCCACGGCGTATGCGCGTGACCAACGCGCCATGTTCTTGGGGCAGCCGCAGTTCGGCCAGCCGCCGCCCGGCAACGTCCGGGTTGGAAACGAAGATACGGCGAAAATCATACAGGCTGCGATCCATTTCCAGGTGTTCATCGGTCAGTTCGCCCACCAGCGGGATGATGGCGTCTACTTCTTCCGGCGTGCCGATGATGCTGATCAGGTCGCCTGGCTGCAACTGGGTTTCGCCGGTAGCCAGGATGATCTTGTCATCGCGCTGCAACCGACCAAAGACGATGTCCCAGTTGTTTTGGTGGCGGAGTTCACGCAGGGTAACGGCCGTTACCTCCGGCCGCGTCACCAAAATAGTCTTGTTGTATAACTCTTGCTCCACCAGATTAAAGCTGCGCAGCGCCTTCGCCTCGGCGGCGTAATCAATCTTCCAGATGCGCTGCATGATCAGCACCGCCAGAATCATGCCGATCACGCCCATCGGATAAGCCACGGAATAACCGACCACCGGTTCTGTCAACATGACGTCCACGGCCGAAGCCGGAGCCGTATTGGCGATGCTTTCCAGCACCCCGGCCAGCGCCGGGGTATTGGTCAGGCTGCCGGCGAACAAACCGGCCGAAACGGTTGCCTTTAATTTCAGTACAAAATGCGCGCCAACAACAAGAAGCATAGCCAGCGTCAGGATTGCCAATGCGAAGGCATTATCGCGCAGCCCTTTGCCCCGCAGCGAGGCAAAAAAGCCCGCGCCACTGCTGATGCCAATGCTGTACACAAAAATAATTAAGCCAATCTCAAAAATGATGGGCGGCAAGGTCAGTCGCGGGTCTAACGCGCCAAACGCCAACCCAACAAACAGCACAGCAGCCACGCCCAGGCGCACACCCTTAATCTTGATGCGACCCACGGCATAGCCGACGCCTGAAACGATAAACAATAACAACAGGGGTTCTTCTACCAATAGTTCTATCATTGCATTCATTGCATTGTCCGAGAATATCTCGTCCTTGTTAAGATTGGAGACTGGGGACTCGTTTAGCCGCTAATCTCCAATCTCTTCTGAACCGGGTGTCCGTATTCGGTATTCCGTATTCGGTAATCCGTATTCCGTATTCGGTATCCCGTAGTGCGCTGCCTCTGGTAAACGCCCACGGAACACGGAATACGGTATACGGTACACGGACTTCAGGTTACGGGTACTAGCCATTTCCATCCTGGCTACCGGCATTATCGGCTGTGTGTCCAGCAAAATCGGCCAGGAATTCGGCCGGAATGCGGATTGGTTTGCCGGTTGTCAGGTTTACCCAGACCCACAAGGCATAAGCGCGAGCGATGAGGGTTTGATCGCTGGCGCGGGTAATGGTGTAGTGGCGCACGGCCGTAGCCCGTTTCACATCAGCCACCCAGGTTGTGACTGCCAACTCATCGTTCAACAGCGCCGGTTGCTTGTACTCAATTCGGTAGCGCCGGGCGACGATGGCGAAACCGGCGGCCATCATGCGTTCCATCGTCCAGCCGAAGTAGGCCGCTGCATGCACGGCGCAATCCTCGCAATACGCCAGGTAATTGGCGTTATTCACGTGCCCTACGGTGTCAATGTCGCGCCATTCTACCAGCCGTTGCTGCGTATAAGCGCGGGGTGGCGGTGGCGGCGCCTCCG
>CALFEW010000806.1 GCA_937958365.1 uncultured Chloroflexota bacterium
TGACTTTGTCGCCAATGGAGAAGCGTGTGATGACGCCGGCGTGACCTTCAATCTGGGGGTGAATGGCTACAACACCAACCTGTATGGCGAAGTGTTGAGCCAGCTTACAGTGTCGGCCAATGGCCTGATTTTGGAACACGACGCTGCTGCCAGCGGCCACAATTCATGGCTGCCGGATGCGACCGCGCCGGGTAATGTTTTGGCCGGATTGTGGCGTGACGTGGACATGGGCGGCGGTGATACCCCGCCAAACGGCCGTTTCCACGCGGCTATTATCAGCGGACTGATAGAAGGGCATGACGTTTTTTACGCCCAATGGCACGATGCACCCCACGCCAGTGATTCTGCTCCTTTGGCCCCGCTCAGGACAGGCCCGACCGCCCGTCACGCCATCGCCGTTTTGTTGAACAAGGCTGCCGGTTTGCCGGCAGCCGCCCACGTATTTTTCATCTACGACAACATCTCCGACCCGGCGCAAATGGTGGCCCAGGGCTACACCATCGGCATCGCCGACAAGTTGGGCGCGCGCGGCGTCACTTACGCCTATGCCCCCTGCTGTGGTGATCCCCAGCCACCGCAGGGCTACCCGCCGGCGGCCGGGACGACGCTGCATCTGCGACCGGTCCTGTTTGGCGCGGCCAACGATTATCGGCGCACCTTCAGCTACGAAGCCATGGTTAACGCGCAGGTACCGGAAACCATCACCAGCACGGCCGTTGCCGTCAGCAGTTCTGGCAACCCGGCGCTGGCGCATACCTGGTCTACCCATTATCTCTATGTGCGTTGGCAGACCTACCTTCCTGTCCTGCGCCATGATGCGGTGGTTGGCCCATGAAACAGCCGCCTGTGTTGCGCGTGAATGGCCGCCGCCTATTGTCAAAACGGCCGTTGCTCCTCTCCATCAGCCTGCTTGTTCTGTCCGGCCTGGGCTGCGGCGTTATCGGCTTCATCGAAAATCCGGCGAGCCTGACCGGCCCCAGCTATTGGGCGGCAGAAACCAGCACGCCTGTGCCCACCGTTACCGTCTTTTTGGGCATCTCGACGCCGGTTTATGCCGCTACGGCCGTGCCCAACCTGATCACCGCTACGCCCGAATGGACGACGGTGACGCCTGTGTTCTTGAGTACCCCGACACCTTATTGGGTGACAACGACGCCACTCTTTATCACCGAAACGCCAGAAGCGCCGGTAACAACGACCCCTGGTTTGCCCCTGATCGGTTTCACCACGCCGGAACCACTGGAGACGCCCTATTACCGCATCGGCGATTTCTATATGAACAGCGACGTTTACGTGGGCGGTCCCAATGGCCTGGTTTTTCGCATTACCGGACACGAGACGCAGCCCAGCCCGCGCCACGACCAGGCTGCCTACCATTTCATCACCATCCGCGTGACCAACTACACCGGTGGCCGAAGGCGGCCTGCGCGGTTTGGGCGTGACAGTTGGGGATAGCAGCATCACCTACCACTTCACCTTTCACAGCGACGGCCGTGTCTACTTCGATGCCGCTCCCGAAGCGGCCGTGCCGTCTCCCATCATCCCGGTTGGCCATGACCTGCAAGGTGGGATAGCGCCTACGCCGACACCGGAACAACGTATTGACGTTAAGACAACACCTCTCCCCGGGCCGAATGCCCAGGAGGATTCTATTAACCGGGAAACCGATAAAAACTGGCAATT
>CALFEW010000807.1 GCA_937958365.1 uncultured Chloroflexota bacterium
CGACATGGCCTCTCTGGACCGGCCGATTCGCAAGGCGCTGCGGCACAAATTGGAACTGCTGTTGGAGACGCCGCAAGAAATTCGCGCCGTGCTGCAACTGGACGAGAAGGCGGATCTACCGGTGGCGGCGCTTTTGGCGCTGCCGTTGTCGGCCAAAGATCGCTTTCAGGGAGTGGTGTGGTTGGGCTACCGTTCACCGCATGCCTTCGATACGACGGAGCATAATTTGCTGAAGACGCTGGCCGGGCAGGCGGCGGTATTGGTGGACAATGCCCGCCTTTACGCCACCGCCGAAAGCGGCCGGCGGCGGCTCTCCGCGGTGTTGGAAAGCACCTCAGACGCGGTGATTGTGACGGATCGCACGCAGCGCATTTTGTTGGTGAACCGGGCGACGGAGCAGTTGTTTAATTTGAAGGCCAGCGAAGTGAACGGCCGTCCCGTCGCCGACGTGTTAACCATTACCCCGCTGGTGGAAGCGCTGACCAGCCAGAACGAACAACAGCCCAACCGTGAAATACCAATGGGCGACGGCCGTATCTTTTACACCAGCACCTCCACCATCATCGGCAGCGACGGCCAGGTGATGGGGCGCGTGGCCGTGCTGCACGACATCAGCCACCTGAAAGAAATAGACGCCATGAAGTCCGACTTCGTCAGCACCGTCTCCCACGATTTACGCAGCCCGCTCACCTTCATGCGCGGCTACGCCACCATGCTGCCTATGGTCGGCGAACTAAACGAGAAGCAGCAAGATTACGTGGACAAGATCATGGGCGGCATAGACCAGATGGCGAAACTGGTGAACGATTTGCTCGACCTGGGGCGGATTGAATCGGGCGTGAAGCTGCGCAACCAGGCCATCGAAGTGGAGCCGTTGCTGGCTGATCTGGCCACGGAGTTCTGGCAGCACGCCCATCTCAGCGGCATCAAACTCGAAGTGGGCGTCGAGCCGAAAGAAATGGTCATGATCGCCGATAAGCCGCTGCTGCGGCAGGCGTTGACCAATCTATTGACCAACGCCATCAAATACGCGCCGGACAGCGGCCTGATGAAACTGTGCGCCGAACGAAAAAATGGTGAGGTCATCTTTAGCGTGGCCGATAATGGCCCCGGCATCCCGGAGCAAGACCAGATGCGCCTGTTTGAACGGTTCTATCGGGTGAAAGAACGGGGCACAGAAAAAGTGAAGGGGTCGGGCCTGGGGTTGGCGATTGTCAAATCCATCGCCGAACGGCACGGCGGCCGCGCCTGGGTTCAGAGCAAACGAGGGCAGGGCAGCACGTTCTACATCGCCATTCCCCTGAACTTAAACGGTTACGATACTACCGACGAATAACTCCCAACTATCAACTCCCCACTCCCAACTGATCCACAATACTTTGCAATTCGGGCGGCAGCTCGGCGCTAATGGTTAGCTCGGTGTTGTCGGACGGCCGTTTGAAGGTCAGTTCGGCGGCGTGCAGGAAGTGGCGGCGCAGCTCGGCGAAGGATTTTTTGCGACGGCCGTAAATGTGGTCGCAGACAATCGGGTAGCCGATGTAAGCGAAGTGGACGCGAATCTGGTGCGTGCGGCCGGTGAGCGGGGCGCAGGCCACCAGGGTGAAATTGTCGTAGCGGGTGACGGTTTCGTAGCGCGTGCGGGCGCTGCGGGCCGGAACCGAGACGTTTGGGGGGATGACCGCCATCTTTTTGCGGTTGTTGGGATCGCGGCCAATGGGGGCGTCAATCAGGGCCGCCGGCGGCTGAAGCTGCCCTTCGACCAGCGCCAGATATTTTTTCTGAATGGTGCGTCTT
>CALFEW010000808.1 GCA_937958365.1 uncultured Chloroflexota bacterium
AAAACAAGGACAGGCAGGAAAACAAAGAGGGGAATAAGGATGCGCGAGCGGATGATTCGCACTGTTTCCGCGGAAAACCAGAGTTCCAGCAGCCCCAGGATGATTTCGTAGACCAGAACGATCCAGAAGATAATGGCGGCATTCTCGATGAGGCCGGACGGAAGCTGCCAGCGCACAAACAGCCGGACAACAAAGGGGACCAAAATCAGACCTGTGACCGGAAAATAAAGCCATTGAACGACCAGCAGCAGGCGATAAAAGCGGTTGTTTTGCTGTCTGGCCAGGCGCGCTTTGAGTTTTTCTGCCAGGTGGGGATGCACCTGCACTTTGATGATCCGGTCTACCAGCCAGGCGGCCAGGACGATGCCCAGGATAGCGGCGATTTGCCACTGCACCACCGGCCGATTCAGCAGCACCACGAGTATTTGAATCTGCTTGAAAATAATGTCAATGCGCGGATCGTCTAGCATAAGATTACCTTGTAGATGCCAGGTCCTGGCATGGCGCGGGCAAATCGGCCGCGGCCACGGAAAAGCCATTGGCTCTATCCACCGTGATGGTGAAATCGCACACGGCCGTTAGCGGCGTCTTTTCCCTGGATAAAGCATCCTGGTAAACCTGGTCGCCATGGACGAGAACGGCCGTCAACTGCGTGATATTGGGCGGGATGAAGGCGCTGTTGATTCGGCGCAGCAAGGTAGCAATGAGCGGCGTATTTTCCGTACTCACGTTGACATTCACCGGAACCAGGCGCGTTTGTTCCATCAGATAAGTCTGGTTGGCGGCATTGGTGGCAAATTCGGCAAAAGACAAAGCCAGCGCTTGCTGCTCCGGCAGCAAATCGGCCGTCAGGAAAAAGGCGGTCGTTTGCAGCCAGGGCCGCGCTTCACCGCCCGGTCCGGCCGGAAGCTGCGCCACCCGCAGGCTGTCTGCGTTGTCCATCGCCTGCTCTAACGAGCCTAAAGCCGAAGCCGGCCCTACCAACATGGCCGTTTCGCCGGTGTAAAACGCCGCTTGCAGCCGCGCCGGATTTTCATCGAGTAAGATGGTGGGTTCGGACTGTACGGCCGTGAGCCAGGTCAGCCAATCCACGAACCCGGTTTCTACCAGCGCCAGCCGAAACTCTTCGGTGAATAACTGGCTGCCGTAAGCCGTCGCGCCCCAATACGCATCTATAAAATCGGTGGGCAAGGCGATGCCTACGCTTTCCGCCAACTGCGTCAGCTCGCCCATCGTCACCGGCGGATCGCTGATTTGATTGCTGTTGAAGTACAGCACGTTGAAATCGAGCCAATAAGGCAGCCCGTATAATTCTGATTGAAACTCCACTGTGCTGAGGGCTGCGGGCACAAAACGCTGGCGCGTTTCGGACGATACGAAAGAGGTGATGGGTTGGATGGTTTGCGCCTCGACAAAGGTCAGCAGCCAGGCGCTGGAGCCGAGGACCAGGTCCGGCAGGGTGTTGCCTCTGGTGCTGGAGGTGGTGTAGAGGTCCAGCAGTTCATCTTCGGGGATTTGGGTCACCAGGATGCGCACGTCGGGACAGTTGGTTTCATAGTCGGCCACAAATTTTTCCAACGCGGCGGCCAAACGGCCGTTCCAGGGATGCCAGATACGCAAGAGGCCCTCTTCCTGGCAGGCTCTCGATGGTGGGGTAACGGTGGCGAACCCATGGGTGCTGTTCACCTGGTTGACCAGCGTATCGGTGGCTTCCAGAATGTCTACCACGCCGGCCAATGCTGCCCGATACAGATCATCGCCGAGGGTGACGACCATGCTTTTTTGCGGCAGATTGGAGACGGCAACGGAGGTGCGCGCCTGGGCGGCAAAACCCGCTTCCGCCGGATGCAATCGTGGGTCTACCGTGACCGTTCGGTTGGCCGGGACCCGGCTCACTTCCCGCAGCAGCGTGGTGGCCTGATTGTTGTTGGTGAGATAAGCGGCCAACAGCAGCGACTGTTCCGTCTGCTGCGCGCGCGACGCGGGGTTGAAGTAGATCGCTTCCACGTTGAGCAGCGGCCCAGAGGGGCCAACCGGACCGGCCGGCAGCGGCGCTACCGCAACATTGTCGGCGCCGAGGGCTTCACGGGCTGCGGCCAGGTCGTCGGGGCTGCCGGTGTAATAGGCCGCTTTGCCGGAGAAGAAAAGGTCGCGCAAACTGGCGTTGTCGCGGCTTAAGATCATGCCGGGCGAGTTTTGGGCGTTTTGCAGCCAGCGCAACCAGTTGGTAAAGCCGCCTTCGTTCAGCGTCACCCGCCCAGTTTCGTCGAACAGGCGGCCGCCAAACGCCTGAATGCCCCAGAAAGCGGGCACAAAGTTCACGTCCATGGCCACGGCACGGCCGTTTGCCGCCTGCGCCAGCCATTCATCCAGATTGGCCGCCGGGGCGTCTACCAGGCGGTTGTTGTAATACATAGCCATCGGCCGCAGGGCCAAGGGCAGGCCATATAAACCATCGTTATACGTCATCGAACCGACAGCGCGGGACAAATAATCGTCCGTTCGTGGTTTAAACGGCAAAACGTCCAGAATGAGTCCCTGGTCGGCCAGGGGAACCAGCCATTCGCCTGGTCCGATGAATACGTCTGGTCCCAATCCTAATCTGGCCGCCTGTGCATACTGCTGGAACAGGTTCTCCGGCGCCACCGCCTGCGTGATCACGGTAATGTCTGGATGGATTTCGCTAAACTTTTGCAGGATGCCGTTCAGGGTTTCTGCTTCTGTTGTCGTCCAACTATGCCAGAGCAAAATTCTGCCTTTGCCGACAGATGGCGCGTCTGTGTTGGGCCGGCAACCGGCCAAGAGGATGAATACCAGGAAAAAGGATAGTTTGGCTGTTAGCAATTTCATAACAAAAGGTTAACCAGGACTTAAAGCATCGACCATATGATTTAGCCGCACGTTTACTGGAATTAAACCGCTTTGAGCGGGAGAATGCAAAGTCAAATAGGGCAGAATCGGCGCTTTTTACGGCGCTGCGGTGATTGTTTACCAATAAAAAGCTAACAACCCTACTATAAAGTAGCCAATACTATTCGCCATAAGAATCTGTTACTCTTGATGTGTGGGTGCGTTTGTTACCATCTTTGCTTTTTTTACGCCTCCCAGTTTTGTCACAATAACTTAGTTTTTTTGAGGGCTATGTATGAGGGATGACTTTCGTTTGCACGCTGGCCGGAAAATTTTGGTGGTAGATGACAACGATTATACGGTTGTGATCTTGAGCCACATTTTGACGAAGGCGGGGTATGAGATTGTTGCCGCCTCGTCTGGTGAAGAAGCGTTGACTCTTCTAAATGAGAAGGGCCTGCCGGATTTAGCCATTGTAGATTACCACATGTACCCGGGTATGTCT
>CALFEW010000809.1 GCA_937958365.1 uncultured Chloroflexota bacterium
TTGCGAAGAAATTACCTTGTTCGCACGAATGCCTGACCTAAATTGAGAATTGCTGATGTCAGGGTGATTTGCCCAGGTATTTCTGTAGGATTGTTTGTTTTAGGCAAATCATTTTTGCCGTACTGAGTAGAAAGGCGCTTTGTAATTTGCAGTTAGTATCATGCCGCTACTTTAGGAAGAGTGGAGTCGGCATCCCTTAGCCAATTTCCTGATAAAGGTATCTCACATGCAAGAAGAATCTGTGGATTTGCGCAAACCAGAAATCATCTTTGCCTCGCAGCCACAAGAATCGGTCGTTTCACAGGCGATGTCTCGGAGCAATTCTGAGGTTAGTCACTGGTCGCCATTGAAAGCCCGAGATTATGTAAATGCATATGTGTTGAATGAAGCGGGCGAAGCGATGGTATTGGAGAGTTTCCCAAATGGCAACGCCTGGGGGAGCTGGCAGATGATCGGGGGAGAGATAGAGCCTGACGAAGACCCGTTAACGGCCGTGCAAAAAAACCTCTTACAACGTACCGGCTGCTCGGCGGAACACTGGCTTTACCTGGGTACGTTTGTCGTGGACGGTGCGGAGCATTTAGGGGTGGGGCATTTCTTTTGCGCCCAACAGACCAGACGCATTTTGGAACCACCAACGCTCGATTTCGACATCAGATGGGTGCCGCGCAAACAAATCAAGCGCGCCTTATTAGACGGCCGTATCGCCGCCATCAATTACGCGATTGCTGCTGCCCTGGCCCTGGTGATGTGTGAGGATGTCTGAAAGCCGTATTCCGTTTACCACCGGGGCACGGAATACGGCTTACGAATCACGAATAACGCAAAACGGCCGTACCAGACTTTTTAAGCCTCCGACCCGGCCATCAACAACCCCACCCGCTCGCGGGTGGCTTCTTCAACAGGCAGTGTTTTGACGATACGGCCGTCAAACATCACGGCCACCCGATCGGCCAACCCCAACACCTCGTCCAATTCCGCCGAAACGACCAGCACCGCCGCTCCCCGGTCGCGCTGCGCCACGATTTGATTGTGAATAAATTCAATCGAACCGACGTCAATCCCTCGTGTGGGTTGGGCGGCAATAAGCAGCTTCGTGGGGCGGGAAAACTCGCGGGCGACGATGACTTTTTGTTTATTGCCCCCGGATAATTTACCGGCCGTTGTTAGAACGTTGGGTGGGCGCACGTCGAATTCTTGCACAAGTTGTGCGCCGTTTTCCACGATGGCTTCTTTGTTCATGACAATGCCCCTGGCGTAGGGCTTCAGGTAATAATTGTTCAGCACCATGTTGTCGGCCAGAGTGTAAGGCATCACCAGGCCATGTTTTTCCCGGTCTTCAGGGATGTGGGCCACTCCCAGTTCGGTGATTTGCCGGGGGGAGTAATGGGTGCTGTCTACGTCGCCAATGGTGATACGGCCGTCTACCACCGACCGCAGTCCCGTCAACGCTTCTACCAATTCACGCTGCCCGTTACCTTGCACCCCGGCAATGCCCACAATTTCTCCGGCGCGCACTTCCAGGTCTACGCCCTCCACCGCCATGTGTCCGCGATCATCTTTGACGTGCAGATTTTCGACTCTCAATACCAGGTCTGTCGGTTGGGCCTCTTGTTTGTTCACCGTCAGGATGACGCTGCGGCCCACCATTAATTCGGCCAGGCTGGTTTCGGTAGAGGTGGATGGTTCGGCTGTGCCCACCATGCGCCCGCCACGCAGCACGCCAATGCGGTCGGCTGCGGCCAATACTTCTTTGAGCTTGTGAGTGATGAAGACGATAGACACGCCCTGCGCCGTCAGATCGCGCATGATGCGGAACAGTTCGTTGGCTTCTTGAGGCGTGAGAACGGCCGTTGGCTCATCCAAAATCAAAATATCCGCGTTCCGGTACAACGCCTTAATGATCTCCACCCGCTGCTGCGTGCCGACGGCCAGGTCTTCCACCATCGCCGTCGGGTCTACTTCTAGCCCGTACTGCTGCGATAGTTCATTGACCCGTTGCTCTGCTTTACGCCGGGCCAAAATACCCAACCCCCTGGTAATCTCTGAACCCAGCATGACGTTTTCGGCTACCGTCATGACCGGCACGAGCTGAAAGTGTTGGTGGACCATGCCCACGCCCCGCTCAATGGCGTCTCGCGGGTTCTTCAGCGTCACTTTCTCGCCTTTAATCCAGATTTCCCCTTCGTCGGGATGATACAGGCCGTACAGCATGTTCATGAGCGTGCTTTTGCCCGCGCCGTTTTCACCCAGCAGGGCCAGCACTTCGCCTTTGTGCAGCTTCAAATCCACGTTGTCGTTAGCCAGCACGCCGGGAAAGCGTTTGGTAATGCCTTTGGCTTCCAAAACCACAGTTGATTTGTCTACGTTGCTCATCTTTTCCCTCATCCTTGTATGTTATTCGGGGTCGTACACTTTGCCTTCAGCCGCCGGCGGCCGTGAACGGCCGACGAATCCGGCCAGCACCACGATGGTCAGTACGTAGGGGAACATCCCGATGAACTGGTGGGGGATGAAATCCAGACCCAGAAATTGGAACTGCGTTTGCAACGCCGTGGCAAAGCCAAACAGGAGCGCCGCGCCCCAGGAACCCAGAGGCGTCCATTTGCCGAAAATCATCACAGCCAGGGCGACAAAACCACGGCCGTTGGTCATCCCGCGTTCAAACGAGCCAACCGCTTCCAGGGTCAGATAAGCCCCGGCCAGGCCAGACAGGCAGCCCGCCAGCGTGGTGTTCATGTAGCGCATTACGTTCACGCGGATGCCCACCGTATCAGCGGCGCTGGGATGTTCACCCACGGCGCGGGTGCGCAGCCCCCAAACGGTGCGGAACAGGGCAAACTGGAAGAAAAAGACCAGGATGATGGTGAGGTAGGTAATCGGCGCGTTGTTAAAAAAGATAGGACCTAGCAGGGGAATATCGGCCAATGGCCCCAGAGGAATTGGTTGCAGCTTGCCTTTTGTCGTCAGACCGGCGACGTAGAAAAAGCTGGTCAGGCCCAAAGCCAAAATGTTGATCACTGTGCCGCCGATGATCTGGTCCATTTTTAAGGTAATGGACATCCAGGCCAGGAAAAGGCCCAAGAACGCGCCGGCCAGCACGCCGGCCATGACGGCCAGGAGCAAATTGCCGGTGTAGACGTTGACCAGGAAGGCGATGAATGCCGACATCAACATTTGCCCTTCAATGCCGATGTTGATGATGCCGGTGCGCTCACCAATCAGGCCGCAGAGCGCGCCCAGGACGAGGGGGGTGGATTGGCGCAGGGTGGAAGCGTACACGGCCGTTGCCTGCTGTGGCTGTAAAAAATAATAGACCAGAGCCGCAATGGCGACCAAACCAATCGCCACACGCCCCACCAGAGCAGAGTCCAACTTCAATTTTTTCTCTGTCGCGGTTATGGATGTTGTTGTCATGGTATTCTCCTTAACCACCCCAGCCGGTGCTAAGCGTCACCTTGTCTTCATCCACGGCCCGCGACCCCAAAATCTTGCGGACAATCACGTCGGCCGAAACAAAGAACAGGATCAACGCTTTGATGACATCAATAATCTGGAAGCGCACCCCGGCGTCAAACTGCATCTGGCTGCCACCGGCATCCATCGCCCCCAGCAGCAGGGCGGCGGGAATCACACCGAGCGGGTGCGTTTTTGCCAGCAGGGCGATGGTGATGCCGTCGAAACCCAGCCCCACGTTAAAACCCGGCTGGTAACGCCCGATAACGCCCAACGTCTCAACCGAGCCGCCCATCCCGGCCAGGAACCCGCTGAAAGCCATCGTCAGGATGATGATACGCCCGACCTTGATGCCCGCATACTTGGCCGCTTCGGCGTTCAGACCGGTGGTGCGGATGGCATAACCCCAGGTCGTCTTAAACAACAAATAATAGGTTAAAACGGCCATCAGCGCGGCGATCAGGAAGCCGATTGGCACAAAACCCCACCTGGAGATCACGGCCGTTTCCAACACTTTCGGCGTGCGCGCAATAATCCCTTCCGCTTTCCACGGCCCATTCGCCAGAAAATCGGTCAGGTTGATGGCGACGTAATTCAGCATGATGGTGGTGATCACCTCATGCGCCCCGGTGTACGTTTTCAGAGCGCCGGCAATTGCCGCCCAGAGTGCGCCGGCCAGGCTGCCGCCCACCAGCGCCAACGGCATATGAATGATGAACGGCAGACCCTCGATGGCAAACCCTAAATAAGCCGCCACAATGCCGCCAATCAACAACTGCCCCTGCCCGCCGATGTTAAACAAACCCGCCTTAAAGGCAAAAGCCACCGCCAACCCGGAAAATACCAGCGGCGTCGCTTTTTCCAGCGTGCGGCCAATGGCCTCCGGGCTGCCCAAAGCCCCCTGCAACAAAGCCCAATAAGCGGTCAGAGGATTGGACCCAGACAACCAAAGGATGATTGCGCCAATCAGCGCGGCCAAAAATACGGAAAAAAGCGGCAAACTCGCTGCCCGCCAGAGGCGCTGCAACGTGTTGGTCGCTCTACCCGTTGAATCAGTCTTTTGTTCTGTCGCCATAGCCACGAGAATCCTTTTGGATGGGAATCATGTGATTCTTTTGCCGGTGGTCAAACCCGCCCCCCTTAAAAAAAGTGCGGCGTGCCAGAAGGCACACCGCACTCTTTAACAATCATACAAATACCAGATAACCCCCGGGTTTACGGAGCGTAACCGGTTTCTAAGGAACCGTCGGCCAGAGCCGCTTCGATCTCAGCCAATTTGTCTTTGATTTCCTGCGAAATCTGGTCTTCAAAATCGTGGAACGGAGCCAGGCCCGTGCCGCCAATGTAATTGCCAGCCGGGAAAGCGCCTTCCTGCGCCAGTTTGACCAGTTCAAACACGCCGGGGGTGATCAGTTTCATCGCGCTGGAGACCAGGCACGCATGGGCTTCGGGAACGGTTTCCCACTGATCGCTGTCTACGCCGATGCAGTAAGCGCCTTCAACGCCGGCCACTTCGATGAGCGCGCCGTTGCCGGTTTTACCACCAGCGCCGAAGACCACGTCCGCGCCCTGGTCCAAAGCCTGTCGGGCTGTGGTAGCGCCCCATTCCGGGTCGGTAAAGGCGACGTCCAGGCCACCGGGGTGGAAGGTGGAGATGATGGTGATGTCTGGGTTGATGTATTTGGCGCCGTTTTCGTAGCCTACTTTGAAGGCGACAACTGGCGGAACCAGGTCTGTGCCCAGTACGGCGGCAATCGTGCCGCTTTCGTTCAGCATAGCGGCCAAAGCGCCAGCCTGGAACCCGGCTTTGTCTTCGGGGAAGATGAGGCCGGCTACGTTGGCTAACGCTTCACCCTGGAACTGGTCTACGCCAATGAAGTTAATGGTGGGGTATTTGGCGGCGGCTTCAAGCGTGGCTTCTGTCAGGGCAAAACCGACGGTGACGATGACATCGTAGCCGTTGGTGGCGAAGAGGTCAATGTTGGCGGCGTAATCTTTGGCGTCACCGGTCTCGATGTATTCAACTTTCGCGCCCAATTCCGTGCCAGCTTGCTGTACGCCTTCCCATGCGGATTGGTTGAAGGATTTGTCGTCAATTTCGCCGACGTCTGTCACCAGACCGACGCAAAAGACGTCTGCGCTGGCGCAATCCGGTTCGGCGGCCGGTTCGGCGGGTTCTTCGACAGCGACTTCAGCGGTCGGTTCGACGGCCGTTTCTTCGGTGGCTGGCTCGGCTGCCGGTTCGGTGGTGCCACCACCACAGGCCGCCAGCATGAGGGCCAACGCCAGGAAAAGGGTAATGAAGAGTAAGGTTGTTTTTCTCATGTTTTCTCCTTTTGAAATGTAACTTGAATTGTCAAATGGTTGTCTTTTCAATCGTTTAAAGATGGCCTTTTAATCGGCGTTTACGGCACGTTATCATCTTTAGATAGATTGTGAAAGTTGCAACTTTAATGGGATTATAGTGGCATTGCCCATTAGCAGCAATATTGGGCAGTGCCTGTTTGGGGCTATTTGGGTTTCTGATGAACGGCCGTTTACCGGGAACGGCCGTCTTCCTTTTTTGTCACCAGGAACGAAGGCGCATTGAGCGGCGTCGGCGCTTTCTGTCCAAATTCAGAGTGATCTTCGATAAACTCCAGGATTTTCTGCCATACTTTCTGGTGAATTGGCTCCACCGGGCGCATCAATTCATGGCCCACCTGGGGAAAGAACTTCATCTCTTTATCGGCCGCCCCCACTTTCTGGAACAATTTCTCCGTGTTCCCGGCATTCACGGCCGGATCATGACCGCCCTGGAAAATAATCACCGGCTGGAAGAGGCGCGGCCACAGCTTGCGCCCCAGATTCGCCATTTTGCGCATTTCATCTATGCCATCCAGTGGCAGCCGCGACGCTTCCACAAAAAAATCCTCCAGCGCCGGGTCCTTGGGGTTCAGGTCGGGATTAAAATCCAACACGCGACCAATGAAAATGTCGCGGTCTACGTCTTTCTTTTTCAGAGGGTAAAACCAGGGCATAAAATAACGGCCGAAGGCCGACATTTTAATGCGCCAGTCGGGCACGTCGTACAGCGGGGCCAGCAGGATGAGGCCGCAAATGTCCTTTGTTTTCTGCGCCAGATGCGCCGACAATACCGCGCCCATCGAATGCCCAATCAAAAACACCTGGTCACAATATTTGCTGATGGTTTGCAGCCCTTCTTCCGCTTCGGCGATCCAATCTTGCCGGGAATAACCGTGAATCTGGTAAGGCAGATTGCCGTGGCCGGGCAGCAGGGGGCAGTGAACGGTGACGCCGTTTTGCGCCAGGTGTTCGCCCATGTGCCGCGAACTGCTGGGGCTGCCCATAAAACCGTGCAGCATCAGGCAGCCAATCCGCCCCCAGCCTTCACGCGGCAGGGCGTGAAAGGTGTAGGCTTGTCTTTCGAGCGGGACTTCATAAGGCGGTTGAAAAGGCATAGATTTTTGTTCCAGGTTTTTTGTGAAAGTATAGTGACAAGGCGACTGGGTGACAAGGTGATGTGGTGGCTGGGTGACGTGGTACAATACGCCCTATGATCATGTCCAAGACCATTCACGTTTTGTCGGAGCAGTTGGCTTCGCAAATTGCGGCGGGGGAGGTGGTGGAACGGCCGTCTTCCGTCGTCAAAGAGCTGGTGGAAAACAGCCTGGATGCCGGAGCGCGCACCATCAACATTAGCGTGCAAGAAGGCGGCCGCCAAAGCATCCAGGTCGCCGATGACGGCCTGGGCATCCCCGCGAGCGAAATCGAAACCGCTTTTATGCGCCACGCCACCTCCAAACTGCAATCGGCCGAAGACCTGAACGCCATCCAAACGCTGGGCTTTCGCGGCGAGGCGCTGGCGGCCATCAGCGCCGTCAGCCAGGTGACGGTGGTCTCGCGGGCGCAGGGGGAAGCGGCCGGCGTCCGCCTGACGCTGGCCGGGACCATCGTGACCAGCCGCGACGTGGTGGGCGCGCCACAAGGCACGGTCATCGCTGTGGAGAATCTTTTCTACAACGTGCCGGCCCGCCTGAAATTCCTCAAGTCTATTACCACAGAAAAGCGGCTCATTGATGAATTTGTCACCCGGTATGCCCTGGCTTACCCGGACGTGCGCTTTCGTTTAACCCATAACGGCCGTATCACCTTCCAAACCAGCGGCAGCGGCAGTATGGCAGATGTGCTGCTGGCCGTTTATGGCCCGGAAACCACCCGCCAACTGCTGTCCATTGAAGGCGACCATCTTGAAGAGGAAACAACGCCCGACGACAGCCCGCACCGCATCCCCATCAGCGTATCCGGTTACGTGGGGCCGCCCAGC
>CALFEW010000810.1 GCA_937958365.1 uncultured Chloroflexota bacterium
AATACCAGGGGATACCCGTGATCGCCTGCACCTGTTCACCTCGCGCCGCACTCAGAGCATGAATGGCCGCAAACTGCGCCCGCACCAATCCGCGCCGCCGGTATGCTTCGTTGGTGCCCACCAGTTCCGGCCGTCCTACGGCAAAAGGAATGCCGTCATAGGCCCACGTTTGCGAAATCAAATTCATGCTGGAGACAATTTTGCCGCCTTCGTTCTCATCCACCACGACGGTAAAGTCGCTGGCCTGGGTCGTCGGATGGTCGCCGCGCATCAGGTCGCGTGTCCAGTCCAGCAGAAACATCTCCGGTTCGTCCGGGTTATCGCTGTGAATTTGTAGATTAAAGGCGGCCAATTCTTCAGTGTCGCCTGGGGTCGCCCAACGTAAAGTCAGGCCATTGCCTAAATCGCGCGGTAAGTCAAAATTTGTGGTCATTGCGGTAAAGCCTCCGAAAAATGAGCGTGTGGTAATGACGGTAATAATGAATATAAGATATATATTGGAAAGACGGCCGTTCGCTTGACGGCCTACCCGGAAATATGCAAGAATCTAGCCTAGTTCAATTTATACTCGAAGGAGCAAATCATGGTACTGTCAAATCCTGAACTCTGGCTAATCTTACTACCAACCGGCGTCACCGGCATTATATTACTGCGTCGGGCAAAACAACTCGCCGAAGCAAAGGCCAGAAAAGCGTTAGTACCGGTTCCTATTCGCAAACAACGGAGATTGGAAAAATAAATGCCCATCTTTTTCAGCCCACTTTTCTGGATTTTTGCCCTTCCTGGTCTGGTCTTAGGGTTCTATGCTCAATCCAGAGTTAAGGGAGCCTTCAATAAATACTCAAAAGTCCGTACACATCGCAACGTTACCGGCGCTGAAGTTGCCCGCACGTTACTGGATGCCCAGGGGCTTTACGATGTAAAAATCGAGCGTGTGGCCGGTAATCTAAGTGATCATTACGACCCACGCAGCAAGGTATTGCGCCTGAGCCAGTCGGTCCACGACGACCCCAGCGTGGCGGCGGCCGGCGTGGCGGCGCATGAAATGGGCCATGCCCTGCAACATGCCAGTGGCTATGCTGCCCTGAATTTACGCAGCGCTTTGGTTCCGGCAGCCAATTTTGGCAGCATGTTGGCCCCGCTGCTTTTCATGGGTGGTCTCATGTTAGACCTGTTCATCCAGGGCACAGGTCTTGGTTATTACCTTTCCTTGCTCGGCGTAGGCTTGTTTGGTCTGGCCGTTTTGTTTACCCTCATCACCTTGCCGGTGGAATTTGACGCCAGCCGACGCGCCAAAAAGCTGTTGGTCAGCAATGGGCTTCTGTTTGAAGAGGAGATGCAAGGAGTGAATAAGGTTCTTGATGCGGCCGCTCTGACCTATGTGGCTGCGGCCGTCGCGGCGATTGGTCAGTTGTTGTATTACGTAGCGATATTAAGCGGCCGTCGTGACTGATTGCCCACTTTAAATCAACGCTTCAATCCCTGAGGATTTCCCTCTTCCCACAATCGAACATACTTTGAGCACATCGTCCAAAACACCCCCGATTCCCACCGGGGGTGTTTTGTTTTCTGCTTCCTGGCGTATAGGCCGCTGGCATCCCTGGCTCTCTGAATCACTATGTTTGCACTTTTTAAAACGATA
>CALFEW010000811.1 GCA_937958365.1 uncultured Chloroflexota bacterium
GGGTGGTCCGGCAGGCTGACCTGCTGCTCGTCGCCGCCCATCAGCAGGCGCAGCACGCGGTAGCCCACGTCCTGAATGTCGGCGGCCCGTCCGGCGAGGAGCGGATCGTTGAGCGCGGCCATGGTTTTGGCACGGCCGTCTATGGTGATTTGCCAGGCGCGGGCGGCGCTTTGCTGCCGGTGGATGCGCTCCAGCACCGCGTCTAGCAGGTCGGGGTCTTCCAGGATTTCCAGGTGAACTTCAAAGATGGCCGCTTCGCTGGCGCTGGTGGATTGGAGCATTTGCTTGTGCAGTGTCACAAGCTGCCCGCGGGCGCGATCCAGGGCTTTTTGCAGGGCTGCTTCTTCGACGGACGCGCCGCGAAAGGTTTCGTCTACGGTGATTTCTTCGTGTTTGAGATGATAAATGGGGCCGATGGCGATGCCGGGCGCGGCGGGGATGCCTTTGATGACGTTGGCGGGCAAACTGGCGGCGGCGGTTGGCGTCGCCTGTTGGCCGTTGGCTGGCGCGGGGGTGGATACGGCCGTTTCGGTGGGTGTGTGGTCGTCTTCGCCGAGGCCGGAGGCAACGGCCGTGACCAAAGCCATCAGCGCCTCCTCTTCATCCGCCCCATCCACGCTGATGCGAATCTCGCTGCCGCACTCGACGCCCAACGTCAGCATCGAAATCAGGCTCTTGGCATTGGCTTTCTTCGCCCCATGCTGCACCCGAATGTCTGATTTGTATTGCTTGGCGGTATTCACAAACACCTTCGCCGGCCGTGCGTGTAAGCCGGTGGGATTGTGAATGGTCAGTTCTTGTTCTTGCATAATGGACTGCCCTCCTGGGAGCGCAGGCGAGACGCCTGCCGGGGTGCGGGCGAGACGCCCGCGCTCCCATTACTCCACCTCTGCCCTGGCTGCGCCGAGTTGGCTCAAAATGAGGGTCGGGTCTGTGGTCTGGATGAGGGATTGGGTCATGTCCTCGTCTTCAATCACTTCGGCCAGATTCGCCAGCACACCCACATGCTCATCAGACGAGGCGGCGATGCCGATGACCAGGTACGCCAGTTCGCCGTCTTCCCATTCCACGCCCGCGGGCACTTGCAACACCGAAATGCCGGTTTGCAAGATGTCGGCGCGGTTATCAAACTGGCCGTGCGGGATGGAAACGCCGTTGCCCAGGTAGGTGGACATGGTTTCTTCGCGGGCCAACATGCCGTCTACGTAAGGGGCCAGCACGCAACCACTGCTGACCAGCAATTCCCCGGCCTGGCGGATGGCGTCGGATTTGTTAACGGCCGTAGCCCCCAGCCGGATTCTGTCTACAGATAAAATAGCCATCGGGTTACTCCAGATTACTTACAATGTCGCCATTATCCGTAAATGCCTTCACAATTCCATCAAACGCCGGATCATTGAGAAACTGGCTAAAAGCCACTACCACAGCCTGCGGCGCTTTGCCTTGTGCTACCTTTGCCAGGCCCTTATGCACCACAACAACTTTGGCGTCGGCGGGAATGCCGCGCGCCGGTTTATGAACCACCGTCACATTTTCAACTTTTGCCTGCTTCAATTTTTTCTTCAGCGCATTCACGCTCATCAGGCTAGAACCCATGCCTGCTTCACAGGCCAGGATGATGGTATTGACTTGAGACGCGGGGATTGATTGTGTCATGTTTGCTCCTCTTGATTTCGTAATCCGTAACCCGTAATCCGTATTTCTTCCAATAACGGATTACGGATTACGGTTCACGGTTTATGCTGGTTAGTCGCCCAGGCCGGGAACGGCCGTCAACCCGGCGGCTTCAGCTTCCGCCTCATAATCTTGCACGGAAACCGGGCGTATCCGCAAGATAAACGCCCCTACCAGGAAAGCCACCACTGTGCCAATCGCCACGCCGGTCAGCACCGAGAAGTGTTTGCCCAACGGGATAACGGCCAGATAGGCAAAAATCGAGCCGGGCGATGGCGTAGCCACCAGACCTGCGCCGGTCATGGAGAACCAGAAGTCCGCCGCCATGCCACCGGCAATCACCGACAAAATCATAATGGGATGCGCTAAAACGTAGGGGAAATAAATCTCGTGAATACCACCCAGGAAGTGGATGATCATCGCGCCGGGCGCAGACTGCTTGAGCAGACCTTTACCCACGACATAATAAGCTACCAAAAGCCCCAGGCCGGGTCCCGGGTTCGTTTCCAGCAAGAACAGCAGCGAGTAGCCTTGTTCTTGCACCTGCTGCACACCTAACGGGGCCAGGATGCCATGATTAATGGCGTTGTTCATAAAGAGGACTTTGGCCGGTTCAATAATGATGGCCGCCAGGGCAATAATGTTGTTTTCTACCAGAAGTTCCACGCCGGCGCCAAAGAAGTTGCTAATGGCTTCGACCACCGGGCCAACAACCAGGTAGCCAAGCAAAATGAGGACAAT
>CALFEW010000812.1 GCA_937958365.1 uncultured Chloroflexota bacterium
GGCGGCCAACAGCAGGTCGGTGATGATGCGCGGATCAGTTTTGCCACCCATGTGGTAACTGTCTATCGGGCCGGCCGTGCCAAAGAGCTGTTCAAGGGCAAAGGTCATGGCGGCGCGGCCGGCGCTGTTGCTGCGGATCAGCGTGCCGTCAATGTCGAACAAGATCAGCGTGTTCATAGGTTCAGCAGGCGCTCGATTCCCGGCCAAAATGGACCGACGGGTGTGCGCCGAGGTGGCACGGCCGTTCCCACCGGCACACCGCGTTCCTGCAAAATCGTTTTAATCCATCCGATGCGCTGCCCGGCGGGCGTCAGGTCCAAAACCTGGCGGATGATGGCTTGTTGGCGCTGCGCCTCGGTCAGGTCGCCGTTGGCGACGGCCGTTGTGAGGGCGACCAATGGTTCGGGCACGGCCGTTGCCAATCCGCTCAGCAGCCCATCCATGCCCAACGCCAGCAAACCCAGGGCGATGGGTTCGTTGCCCGCCAAAGCGACGATGCGCTCCGGGCGCGAATCGAGCAGATTGCGCACCTGCCCGGCGTCGGCGCGGCTGGATTTGATGCCGGCCAGGGTGGGCAGCTCGCGGCCCAGGCGGGCCAACAAGGCCGGGCTGACGCCGTTGACCGCCAGTTGGGGAATGTCGTACAGGATTAGCGGTGTGTTGGGCGCGGCGGCGGCAATTTCCTGAAAATAAACGGCCAGGCTGCCATCGTCCATGCCGTAAAAATAGGGCGTCATGGCGGCGATGGCGTCCGCGCCGATGGTTTCGGCGTGGCGGGCCAGGGCCAGCGCATGGTCGGTGCGCAGCGCGCCGACGTGGACGAGAACGGGGACACGGCCGTTCACGGCTTCCACCGTCGCGGCGTGCAGTTTTTGGCGCTCGGCCAGGTCCAGGGCGATGCCTTCACCGGTGCTGCCACCGGCGAACAACCCCTTCACGCCGCGTGTAATGAGAAAATCTACCAGGGTGGGGATAACGGCCGTGTTGACCGAATAGCCATCCGCGGCGATGGGAGTAGCCATGGCTGGCGTCACGCCGGCCATGAGCTTGCTTTTCAGGTAAGCGATTTTAGTATCCACAATTCTCCTAAGGGTTCGTTAAGATAGGCATGGTTCAGAAGTAAAACGATGCCCTTTACAATTTGTAGTCGCGGTATCCTTACCGCGTTGACACCAGCGCGGTAAGGATACCGCGGCTACAAGAGAAGATTTGCCAAGATGATTTTACAAAGAACGAGCCACGCCATGACGAAGGTAAAAGCGGTCACGAGCGTATCTCGATCCCCGTCAGGCTGATGTTGAGTTGGCGGTCAGCACAAAGGCCACGGCCGTTTTCCAACCCACCACCTTCTCCCCCAACTGTCGCCGGTACAGACCGGCCACCCGCTCCACTTCCTCTGGCGAGAGTTGCGCCGCCAGCCGTTCGCCATAACTCGGCCGGTCGCTGCCTGCGCCAAACCAGCGCGCCAGTTGACTTTGCGTAATTTGTCGCTGTTCCGTCTGCCGCTCTACGACTAACCGCACGTCCAGACCCGCCGTACGCACGGCCGTTGCCAAATCTTCTTCATCCCAATTCACCAGCGGATCGGCCGGGTCGTGGTAAATGGCATCTTCCGCCACGGCCACCTTCGCGCGCAAAGTCTCGTCGCCCGCCCAATCCACCAACGCATACAACCGCTGCGTATGGCGGGGAATGGATTGGATGAGGCAGAGACGGCCGTTTTCCGCCAACCAATTGGCTAAATTGCGGATTTCGGCTTGCGGGACCTGTCCTGAGCTTGTCGAAGGATTGCGGATGGAAGACGACGTGAAGAGATTGCGGGCAAGGATAAGATCAAAACGAATGTCGGCTTCGCCGCGTAGTTCCAGCAGGTAAGGTAGTTCTTCGAGGGCGCCGATGAGGATGAACGGCCGTTCCACCTCCGGCAATCGCTCGGCCATTTGGCGCAGCGCCTGACCCGCCTGCTGGTCCGGCGTCAGCGCCCAGACGCCACCCTCCGGCGCGCGCCGCACCGCCTCCCATGTCAGCAGCCCGCTGCCCGCATTCACGTCCAGCACCCGATGATGCCGCTGTACGGCCGCCAGCTCAAACAGCTTATCCCGCTGCGCCGCCAGGTTCCCCCCCGCCTGCGAAATGGTGCGCTGCAACCACGCCTCCCGCGCCCGATTTGCCGGACTCGTGGTATAGATTTCGCCGCCCGCTACCCGCCACTCGCTGCCCATCTCCACCATCGCTTCCAACTGCGCTTCGCGCCGCCGCGCCACATCTTCCCGAATACGCCGCTCGTAGCCCTGGTCGCTGGGATCGTAAAACAGCTTACCTTGCAGCGCCTCCGGCAAATATTGCTGCGCCACCCAATGATCTTTGTAGGCGTGCGGATAGAGATAGCCCTGCCCGTGCCCAAAGCCTTCCTTGTCCCGATTGCCATCCTTCAAATGATTGGGCACGTCGGCTTCTTGCTCTTTTTCAACGGCCGTCAGCGCATCAAAAAAGGCGAACGCGCTGTTTGATTTGGGGCAGGTTGCCAGATACAGCGCCGCCTGCGCCAGATGGAAGCGCCCCTCCGGCATCCCGATGCGCTCGAACGCCTCCCAACAACTCACCACGACGGCCATCGCCTGTGGGTCGGCCAGCCCCACATCTTCGCCCGCCAGAATCGCCATCCGCCGGAAGATAAAGCGCGGGTCTTCCCCGGCGTACACCATCTTCGCCATCCAATACATCGCCGCGTCCGGGTCGGAGCCGCGCAAACTTTTGATGAAGGCCGAGATGGTGTCATAGTGGACGTCGCCCTCCTTGTCATACAACACCGCACGGCGCTGGATGGACTCTTCGGCGACGGCCAGATCCACCACGATGACGCCCTGCGCGTTGGGCGGCGTGGTTTCCACGGCCAGTTCCAGAGCATTCAACACGCCGCGCGCGTCACCATTGGCAACGTCCACCAGGTGGTCCAGCGCGTCGGGATGCAGGTTAACGGCCAGCTTGCCATAACCGCGCTCCGGGTCGCGGAGGGCCTGGTAAGCAATCTGGCGCAAATCATCCTGGGTCAGGGGTTTTAGTTGGAAAATACGGCTGCGACTGACTAGCGCCTTGTTGACCTCGAAATAGGGGTTTTCGGTCGTCGCCCCCACCAGGATGAGGGTTCCGTTTTCGACGTGGGGCAGCAAGGCATCTTGCTGCGCTTTGTTCCAGCGATGTACTTCGTCCACAAACAACGTCGTGCGCTGGCCGTACAAATCGCGCCGTTCTTTGGCGTCGGCGATGGCCTCGCGAATTTCCTTCACGCCGGCCAGGACGGCGTTGATGGTGATGAAGTGGCTCTGGGTACTGTTGGCGATGACGCGGGCCAGGGTGGTTTTGCCGGTTCCCGGTGGGCCGTAGAAGATGAGGCTAGAAAGCTGGTCGGCCTGGATGGCGCGGCGCAGCAAACGGCCGTGCCCGATGATGTGTTCTTGCCCGGCATATTCGTCCAGGGTGCGCGGACGCATCCGGTTCGCCAGGGGCGATTCTTTTTCGATTTGGGCTTTACGACTTTGCGCGAATAGGTCCATGTTTCACCACCATTGCAGATGGCCGAATTATACCACGCCGGGAAACGGCCGTTCACCTCCGCGTGTTTCACATAACCATTTCACATAACGTACTTTTGACCCATATCCAAACCGACAAAAGCGAGTATAATACGAGAGTCAATTTAACATCCAGGAGGTATATGATGTCGCGCAAATCAAAAATCAGCTTGATACTTGGTCTGGCTTTACTCATGTTAGCCAGTGTCACTTATGGCGGAGTGCAGGCTCAGGGAGAGCAGCCCACGCCAACCGACACGCCCTGGCCTACGCCTACCAATATCGCCCAATCCGCGTACGGTTCCATCCGGGGCATGGTCTATGCCGACGTGAATGGTGATGGCAAATGCGTGGGGACCGGCGTGGCGGGTGAAACGGCCGTTGCCAACGTCGCCATCCAATTTACCAGCAGTGACGAAAAAACCGTCATCACCCAAAAAACGGCCGACAACGGCGCTTATGAACTGGCCGGCGCCGGCGAAAGTTATTGGCGCGTCACCGCCCAACCGCCAGAAGGGTGGATGGTCACTTCAGAAAACCCCCTGTATGCCCCCATTTATCCCAAAACCCTCCTGGCCGCCGATGTGAATTTTTGCGTACAAAAAGGCACGGCCGTTGCCATTCCCCTGCCCTTACCTCCCGCTGCCGCCACCACCGCTTTGCTGCCAGAATCCGGCGCGCCCGGCAACATGACCTCCCTCTGGCTGGCGCTGACCGGTTTGGCCCTCATCTTCATTGGGTTGGGTCTGCACTGGCGGCAGAAAAAAAAAAAAAAATAAACCTTTCCTTGTAAA
>CALFEW010000813.1 GCA_937958365.1 uncultured Chloroflexota bacterium
CCAGCCTCCTACGACCACCAGTCAGGACAATCCGCCTGTCTCAGAACCCACGCCCCCCCAAGAAAACGCACAACCGCTGCCGGAAACGGCCGTTGACAACGACAAAACAGAAATCCTGAACGATTCCCCCACGTTATTGGCCTGGCTCATCATTCGGGATGGCGAACAGGCCGGCGCGCAGTATCGGCTGTTTACCAAAACCATGATTGGCCGCCATCCCGTCAACGACATTGTGCTGGTGGACAGCGCCATGTCGGCGATTCACGCCAGCGTAGCCTGGGAAAACGATCAATTTGTGTTGTATGATCTACAAAGCACCAACGGCGTTTACGTGAAAGAATCGGCCGAATATAGCTGGCGGCGCGTGACGACGGCCGTTTTACAAGACGCCATGCAAATTAAACTAGGCCGCACGGTATTCCACGTGATGATGGTAACAAAGGAATAAATGGATTACCTCGATAAACCTTATGAGCATACAAACCACCAAAAATTATGATCCGCGCCTGGTCGGCGCTGTCACCGACAAAGGCCCCACCCGCGCTACCAACCAGGACGCATTTTGGATCCCAGACCGGGCCACGCCGACCGAATCGGGCGCTTTGTACGTCGTGGCCGACGGTGTGGGTGGGCAAGAACATGGCGCAGAAGCGGCGCGTATGGTCACGGCCGTTTTGTCCGACGTGTTCTACCGCGCCCGCCAACAGGGCCGGTCTGTAGCCGACGCCCTGGAGGAAGCTGTGAAGCAGGCCAATCAGGCCGTCTTCGATGATGCGGAAAAACGCGAGGCGCGTATGGGTTCCACCGTCGTCGCGGCCGTGGTAGACGCCGGGCAGGTGACGGTAGCCCACGTGGGTGATGCCCGCGCTTATCTGGTGGAGGGGCAAAAGTTACGGCCGTTAACCCGCGATGACACCTGGGTACAAAATCAGGTAGACGCCGGCCTGATTACGCCGGAACTTGCCGAAAAACATGAGTTTCGCAACGTGGTAACGCAGGCGTTGGGCAACCGGGCCGACGTCAACGTGCATTTGTCGGCGCCGCAGCCCTTCGGTCCGGACGCCACGCTGCTGCTCTGCTCCGATGGTTTGTACGACGCTGTGCCGCCGGAAAGCCTGTACGATTTGGCCGCGCAGGGGAGCGCGCCGGTGGCCGCCAAAGCGCTGGTACAGGCGGCCATTGCCGCCCAGGCAACAGACAATATCACCATTGTGGTCGTCAAACGGGCATTGACTACGCCAGTAACGGCCGTTGCCCCACCAGGCAAACGCTCGGTGCCGCTGTGGCTGCCATTGGTCATTGCCCTGGTCGTTGTCGGGGCGGCGATTGGCCTGTTTGCCGTCTGGCGGGCCACCCAGTCAGCCAATGGTGATACGCTGCCGGCGGTGGTCCCCGATGTCACGGAAACGGAAACGGCCGTTGCCCCCACCACGCCGCTGCCTACCGCCACTCTGCTTCCGACAGCTACGCTGCCGACAGCCGCAGCCACCATCACCGCCACGGCCACCCAGACCGCCACTGTGGAGCCATCGGTCACGCCGACGCCATCTTTGCCCCAGGCCTGTGTTGTGACACCGGGGCAATTGTTTGTCTGGCCGGATTCGGCGATGCAGGCAGATGGCTGCCAGACGGCCGTTGCCAATAACGCTTTGATCACCGGCGACCGCGTATTGCTGATTGGCGCGGGGGCGCAAAGTTTGTCGGTTCCCGGCGATTGCGCCAATTTCGACGACTTTGTGCAAATTCAATCGGAAGCAGACCCGGCGGTGAGCGGCTGGGTGTTCCTGGGCCAGGTCCAAGAGGTGGAACCAGGAGAAGCATGTCCATCGCCTTAACCAGCAAATGATGGAGGGAGTCATGGCAAGTTCACCTGTTTTTGGCCGATACGAAATCCGAAGCCTGTTGGGCAAAGGGGGGATGGCCAGCGTTTACCTGGCCTATGACCCCCGCTTCGACCGGCAGGTAGCCTTAAAGGTGTTGCCCCGCGAATTCTTGCACGACCCTGCGTTTTTTGAACGGTTTCATCGTGAAGCGCGCACCATCGCCCGGCTGGAGCATTACGCCATCGTGCCGGTGTACGATTTTGGTGAGCATCTGGGGCAGCCGTATTTGGTGATGCGCTACATGCCCGGTGGCACCCTGGAAAGCCGCCTGGTCGGCGGGCCGCTGCCCCTGTTAACCATCGCTCCCATCCTGAAACGTCTGGCCGACGCTTTGGATTATTCGCACAATGAAGGTGTGGTCCACCGCGATTTGAAGCCGGGCAATATCCTGTTCGACAACCAGGAAAACGCCTTCCTTTCCGATTTTGGCATCGCCAAGTTGGCGGAAACCACCGTAACCTTGACGGGCGACACTTTTTTGGGCACGCCGGCTTATGCCAGCCCGGAGCAGGTTCAGGGTGGTCAGGTGTTAGACGGCCGTTCTGACATTTATACTCTGGGCGTCATCCTCTTCCAGATGCTCACCGGTGAGATGCCCTTCAAAGCCGACACGCCGGTGCAGCAGCTCATGGCGCACGTTCTGAATCCCGTGCCCAACATTCTGGAATTCCGTCATGACCTGCCGCCACAGTGCGAGACGGTTATTGCTCAGGCCATGGCTAAATCGCGTGATGATCGTTATCGCACGGCGGCCCGCATGGCGGCTATCGTCGAAGAGGTTGCCCGCCTGGAAACGTCGCCCCGCCCACGCCCACGAACGGCCGTACCAGCCACTCCTACCGACGTGCTGCCAGCACCGGTAACGGCCGTTCCCGACCCAACGGTCAGAGAAGAAGTCAGGAAACCGTCGCCCGCGCCATCACTCCCGACAAAACCACCTATCCGCGAGCAGCCGCTGCCATCCGCCCACGTCGCGCCGGTATATCCGGTGGCAAAGGCAACCCCCGAAACGGCCGTGCGGCAGAGACCGCCGGTTTGGGCCTGGGCAGGTTTGGCGCTGTTAGGGGTGGCCCTGGTTGCCGGCCTCTGGGCGCTGTGGAACCGCCAGGACGGGAAGACTGCTTCTCCGCCGCAAGCGGAAACTACCAAACCATTGGGCCAAATCATCGAAGAGGCCTGGGCAGCCGGTTACGACGTCACCGATCTGACACATCAGCCGGGAAATTGGGGCGTCGTCTTGTCCGATGGTGCCGGTTACGGCCGGCAAACCTGGCATGTCACGTCCGAATCGCCCCTGCCCAAAATCGAAGCGATGTGGGCCGAAGGTTTTGCCGTGAGCAGTGTAGCTTACGGCGATGGTAACTGGGTGGTGGTGTTCTCCAGCGACGCGGGGTTGGGTCGGCAAAGCTGGCGCCAACTATCTGAATCGCCCATCGCTTACATCCAGGAACAATGGCAAAATGGTTACGAAGTAACCAGTCTGGCTTATGGCGACGGAACCTGGGCGGTGGTGATGTCTGGGGGCAACCATCTGGGCCAGCAATTGTGTCGGTTTTCTAGCGAATCACCGTTGGGGTTTATTGAAGAACACTGGGCGTTGGGTTATGAAGTGACCAGCCTGGCCTATGGCGATGGCGCCTGGGCGGTAGTGATGTCGGAAAACAGCAACCTGGGGCAGCAGCTCTGGCAGCGTACCAGCGAATCGCCCAAGTCTTACATGCAAGCCAAGTGGGAAGAAGGCTACGACGTAACCAGCATAGCCTATGGCGAAGACTCCTGGGCGATCATCATGTCGCAAGAGGCCAATTTAGGGCGGCAGTGGTGGCTGAACACCGCCCGTTTTGTCTCTGATTAAAGCAGGCGACGCACGGGTTTGCGATTGGCGATGGACAATTATCCCAAGAGCGTAAACAGCCACGCCAGATCGGGAAGGTAAACTGAACAATTATGACGACTGATCCCAAGCAGCTTATCGGCCAACAAATCGGGCAGTATGAAATAAAAAGCCACGTCGCCCGCGGTGGCATGGCTGACGTGTACCTGGCCTTTGACGTCCACTTGCAGCGCAAAGTGGCGCTCAAGATCATGCTGGCGCAGCTTTCGGTGGATTCGCAGTTTGTCGAGCGCTTTCGGCGGGAAGCGCAGACGGTGGCGCAGCTTGAACATCCGAACATCATCCAGGTGTATGGCATCGGGCTGACGCCCAATCAACAGCCGTACATCGCCATGCCCTACATCGAAGGGGGTTCGCTGCGCGAGACGATGGAGATGCTGACCAAACGCGGCGAACTGCTGGTCCCCACGCAGGCGCTGGCGATTGTCCGCCAGATGGCCGACGCGCTGCGGGTGGCTCATGCTGCGGGCATTGTGCATCGGGACATTAAGCCCAGTAATATTTTGCTGCGTCTGGATGGCACGCCGGTGCTGGTGGACCTGGGCATCGCCGCTGTGCAAAGCGCGCCCAAGCTGACGCAAACCGGCACGCTCATCGGCACGCCCAATTATATGTCGCCGGAGCAGGCGCAAGGGGCGAAGCTGGACGGCCGTTCCGACCTCTATTCGTTGGGCGTGATTTTGTATGAAATGCTGGCCGGGCGACGGCCGTTTGAAGCCGAAGACCCATTGGCCGTACTGCACAAACACGTCTACGAAGAGCCAATCCCCCTGGACCAGATTCGGCAGGATCTGACGCCCCACACGCGCTACGTGGTGCAGGCCGCCATGCAAAAAAGCCCAATGAATCGTCTGGCGACTGCCACTGACATGATGAACGCGATTGATCAGGCCATAGAAGCCGAAGGCGGGCCGGGGCGCATTTCCACCTCCGGCGCCTGGCGACCGCACCCAATGGCCCAATACACCCTATCTACCTCCAAGCTCGCGCCGCCCGGTTCCTTCCCCGCGAGTCTGCCGCCAACCGTGAAAGCCCAGAGCAACGGCCGTAAAGGTTGGCTGGTTGGCGTCGTTTTGCTCTTTCTCCTGCTGCTTTTAGGGGGAGGCGGGTACGCGGCGCTGCGACTGTTGGGTGCGGCCAACACGGCCGTTACCCCTACGGCCGTGCCCGGCACCATCGTTGCCGAGGAAAATCCAGCGCCTACGCCAGAACCGGCATCAACGCCGACTGCCGATGAGGTGGTGGCTACCGCCACGCTCGCCCAGCCGGTAGCTACCTTGCCGCTGGCTACCAATACGGCCGTGCCACCAACCGCCACGCCGTCCCCTACCGTTCCGTCAGATTTGGGTCCGCAGCAATTAACGATTGGTTTTTCGGCGGGCAATCGGCCGATTGAGGCAGTGCGGCTTGGCGGTGGTCCCAGGGCGGTTGTCTTGATTGGCGGCTTGCATTCCGGGGCCGCGCCCAGCACAGTGGCCCTGGCGGAGAGGGCGATTGAACATTTTTCGGCCAATTTGGCGGAAATTCCGCCTGAGGTGACGGTGTATGTCATCGCCTACGCCAACCCGGACAGCCTGCCGGTTGTGGGGGAATTGGACGGCCGTTT
>CALFEW010000814.1 GCA_937958365.1 uncultured Chloroflexota bacterium
TAGTTCATCAAGCGAAACACCTTGTTTACAAATCTACGCTGAATTGTCATGCTGAGCGGAGTCTTCGGAGCGAAGCATCCCGCTCCCATCAAAAGAACGGGATGCTTCGGAGGCCTCAGCACAGGCTCTCAGCATGACATTTCTACCAATATGAACCATGCTGGATTCTCACTGATTTTCTGGTGATTTATCTGTGAAAATCCGTCGAATCCGTTCAACCCGTGCACCTATCCTTCCGACAGCCTGCCAGAAAGCCTGCCAGGTCTAGGCAGTTCCAAACGTCAACTCCAATAAATCTTGATAACGAACTTCCAGCCGCCATGGGTCCGGGCGAAATGCGCTGGGTGGGGCGATGGAGATGACCTCGGCCAGCAGCAGTACCAGTTCCAGGTTGCCGGTGATGTTTAATTTGCCCTGTAAAAACAGCGTTTCCGGCGTGGCTTCACCGTTGATGAGCGCCAGCCAGGTGGCGTCTGTGGCGCTGATGGTGACGGAGGGGTCTGCATGACGGCCGTTTACCAGATTGGGCTGCCCTTCCTGTAAAACCAGGGCGGCGGTACGGCCGTTGGCGCCTGTGATGTCAAATTGGACCACGGCCGTTTGCGGCAGCGCCGGCTGCGCCCGTAGACGCCCGATCAAGCCATCAAACCAGCCGGTGACGGTGGTGCGCCCGGCAGATGGTTGGTCGCCGGTGTGCAGGCTGAGCGCCTGTTTGCCCAGCGTCAGCACCGCAAAATGGGGGAGCGGCCCTTTTTGCAGGGCGGCACGGCCGTTCAAATCCGTGCCCACCAGTTTGTAGGTTGGCGTAACGGCCGTTTCACCATTCTGCCAGCAGACGATGACCTCATCGGTGCTGTGGCGGCTGGGGCGGCGGTCGCAGCCTGCCCCGGTGATCACTTCCAGCAGGGCGCGGCGCTGGTTGGGCGTCAGGCTCAATTCAAAAGGTTCCAGCGCCATCGGATTCTCGATGATTTGCGGCAGCAATCCGTACAGGCTTTCTTTCACCCGTGTATTTAGCCGGAATTCTGGCAACATGCGCCGACAGCGCGCCAGACGAGAGTCGCCAGATATTTGCAGCGACGGCAGCGTCGTCGTCAGAGTGACCACAAGTTGGTCTTGTGGGGCGACGTTGGGCACGGTGACGCGCAGGGTGGCGCTGGCGACGTCGTAGCTGCTTTGTAAGACGATGGGTTCATGGTTTTGCGTGGCGGAAACGGCCGTGTCGGCGACCAACTGGCGGAACACAAGCACAAACGTCCGTTTAGGCGGCAGATGTCCCGTTGCACCTTCTGCCGGGCCAACCGTGACCGACCATCTCTGTGGCGACCAGTTTTGTTGCAGCGGCGTCAGACTCGATTGAAACAGCCCGTTATCTTCGTATAGCGAGTAAGAATTGTCCCCACCAGGAAACCAATGAACCTCCAGACTCTCTGGGTTTCCGGTGTCGTTGCTGGCGTATGGGGTAGGGGCAGCCAGCGGAACGATTGCGCCGGCTTTGGCAAAAACAGGGATGTCATCGAGACGGCCGTAGACTGCGTGCCAGCCATCACCCCTATACCGGTCGCCATGGAAGAAGTCGTACCACTCGCCCGGCGGCAGCCAGACGACCTGACGACTCAGGCGTGTATCGGTGTCCAACGGTGACAGGTACGGCGCAGCGAGCAATTCGCTACCAAAACTATACTGGTCGGCACAGTGGTAAGCAGATTCAAGCGCGGGGTAATCATGGTACATGGGACGCACCAGAGGCAGATGCTGTGTGTGATTACGCCAGGCCATCGTGTAAAGGTAGGGAATGAAGGCGTGGCGCAGGCGCATCGCCTGGGCGGAGATATGCGCCGTCTCGGCGTCGTGGCCCCAGGGGCGGCGCTCGTGGAAGCGGTTGCTGGTGCTGTGCAAACGCAAAATGGGGCTGAACAGCCCAAACTGCACCCAGCGGGTATACAGTTCTGGCTCTTCCACGCCGCTCATGTGCCCGCCGATGTCGTGGCTCCACCAGCCGTAGTTGACGTTCGCGGCCGTGGCTGTGAAGTAAGGCTGAAAGGCCAGCGACTCCCAGGTGATATGGGTGTCACCGGAGAAACCGATGGGGTAACGGTGGTTGCCCAGGCCGCCCCAACGCGAGAAGATGAACGGCCGTTTCGTTCCATCGCGCCCCAAATCGTAAAAATGCAGGTGGTTCAGCCACCACAACGGATCCAAACCCGGCAGATCAGACAATGTGCCCTGCTGCCAATCCATCCACCAAAAATCTATGCCGTCGGCCTCTTGTGGATGGTGCAGCAGCTCAAAATATCCCTGGGCAAACCGGGTATTGGCGATGTTGAAGGGCACAGGTTCCTTTAGCGTTGGGTCCTGGCCCAACCAGGCAGCCATCACCGGATATTGGGCTTCGTGGGGATAAATACCGTCGGCAGGATGAAGGTTGAGAGCGGTTTTGAGGCCGCGTTGGTGTAGGGCGGCGATGAAAGCAGGCGGATCGGGGAAAAGGGCGCGGTTCCAGGTGTAACCGGTCCAACCGCGAGAACTGTTGCCGGTTTGGGTGATGTGCCAGTCCATGTCCACAATACAAACGGAAAGCGGCACATCATGCGCCTTAAATTCATCCATGACGCCCAGCAGTTCGTCGGCGGAATAGGCCCAAAAGCGGCTCCACCAATTGCCCAGCGCCCAGCGCGGAATCAGCGGAACTGGGCCGGCGACCTGGGCGAATTCTTGCAGCGCCGCCGTAAAATCCTGGCCGTAGCCAAAAAAGTACAGGTCGCGGTAGCCAATTGGGGCGCGACGAGGTTCTAGCCAGCCGTCACCGTTAAAGACGAGCCGGTCGGTATCGTCATAAACAGACCAGCCGGATCGAGACATCAGCCCTGGTTCCAGGCCTAGCGCGCCGTCTATGTTGTCCAGGGTGCGGGCTGTGCCCAACAGGTTCAGCGTGTCTGCCTCGTCAAAGCGCCAGGTTGCGCCGCTGGACTTGAGCGTAACGCTGAGCGTATCGGCGGTGAAACCGGCCGGGCTGGCGACGTAGGTGAGCTGAAGATAGGCGGTGTTGAGGGTAAGACGGCCGTCGGTCAGCACCACGTCATAATCCGGCACAGGCTGGCGACGATACCAGAACGCCTGGCTGGGGCGATCTTCAAATTCGTCGGTGGGGCTGTATTCCAGACGGATGAGTCGCGGGGTGAGGATGGTGAAACGGCCGTGAGACACGCCGACAACGGCCTCAGGCTGACCTACAGGGTCAAAGGGAAGAGAAAAGGGCTGAAAAAAGGTCATTTATCCTCCAAAACAGGGTCACAAACTGGTTTTGTCCAGGACATTTCCGGGTAACTCAAGAAAAGTTTTGAGAAATTATAAGTATATCCTACACCATTTTTTGGCGTAGGATGGGTTATTGGTATAATATTTACAGATCGCCTTGAGGATATGTTCTTTGGTGAATCGGGACAAACCCTGGAAATGGACAATTGACTATCCCTGATTCCCAAATGAGAGCTGGCAAGAGGAGAAAATCCAAATTGCGACTGTTTCCTGAAGATAATCATGATGACTGCCGCACCACCAGCTTGGGTCTTAATTTCTGGACCGGCTGGGTAAAGTTGGATCGGTTTTTTTGCCTCGTACTTGTCCGCTTGAGCCATCATCACCTGTTGTTTGCATTGGCTTCCCACAACTCAATCCAAAGTAAGTTGCAACGCTCAATTCCAATTCTTCTAAAATCTGGAAACTGGCAAACTTCAAAGCCCTCATGTGAGCAATTTCGCCAATATCCAGTTTTTATTTTCTCTAAAACCAACAAGAGAAATCTCGATGATCATCATTATAATCCTGGCGAGGGTATGGATTACTCTAAAATAGCGGTAATCGGAACATAACCTTGCGAGGCCTGGTATTGTAAGGAGGTGGTATGTAGAAACGGGATGCGCGTCTATTTTGCCGGAAAGTAATTTATTGTTTACAAGTTGATTATCTAACAAGATGTTTGGAGGAGAACCATGCTTAAGAGATCGGTTTTAGTGGTTACCATATTGATGGCCCTTAGCTTGATCCTGGCCGCTTGCGCGCAAGGCGAGGTTGTAGAAGTCACTCGCGTTGTCACGGAAACCGTCACGGTAGAAGGTGAAGGCTCGGTTGAGACTGTTGTCGAAACCGTCGTAGAAACCGTCGTGGAAACCGTTGTGGAAACCGTTGTCGTCGAAGCCACACCAGTTCCGGTTGATCGGAACGGTGGCTGGCTGGATACGATTGTTTTTATTGAAGAACCCAATCAAGATGCCGCTGTGGCTCGCCTTGCGGCTGGCGACATTGACATGTATGCCGATGACATTGGCGGTCAGGCTGCTGTGCAGGCGATTGCTGATGCTGGCAACATTACGGCCGTTACCCAATATGGCCTCTATGATGAAATTTTCTTCAACAATGGCGTTTGCACCGATGAAACGGTCCTGAATCCGTTCAACAATGCCAAAATCCGCGAAGCCATGAACTGGGCCATTGACCGCGATTACGTGGCCGATGAACTGTACGGTGGCCTGGCTGTCCCGAAATTTACGGCTATTGCTGAAGCCGGCGCTGATCGCGGCCGTTTTGCGGCAGAAATCCGCTCCATCGAAGCCAAATATGCCTACAATTTAGAGCAAGCCCGCGAAGTTATCACCGCTGAAATGGAAGGCATGGGCGCGACACTTGTAGATGGTAAATGGAGCTACAACGACGCCCCCATTAACCTCATCTTCCTCATCCGTATCGAAGATACGCGCAAGGAAATCGGCAACTACGTTGCTAACCAACTCGAAGACCTGGGCTTCACCATTGAGCGCGTCGAACGTGTCTCCAGCGAATTGGCCCCGCTCTGGGTCCAATCCGACCCAACCGAATGCCTCTGGCATCTCTACACTGGCGCCTGGAGCCAGACCTCCATTGATCGCAATTCCGGCAGCGCCTTCGAACAGTTCTATATGCCGCGCGGTTATCCGTTCCCGGCCTGGCAAGTTTTTGAAGTATCCCCGGAAATGGACGACCTGTCCCTGCGTATCTTCAATAACACGTTCGCTGACTTAGACGAACGCGCCGAATTGGTCCGCCAATTCCTGCCGATGGCTGCCGAAATGTCCCCACGTGTTTGGGTCACCAGCCGTACAACCCTCGTCCCCTACAGCAACGAAGTTCAGGTGACTGCTGACCTGGCCGCTGGTGTCAGTGGCGCAGCGCTCTGGTCCAAGACTGTTCGCTTTGCCGACGAAGTGGGTGGTTCCATGACGATTGGTCTGCCCAGCGTCTTCACCGAACCCTGGAACCCCATTGGTGGCTCTAACTGGGTATTCGACAGCATGGTCAAGAGCGGTCTCTCTGATCGTGGCGTTTACCAGGACCCCAATACGGGTATTAATGTCCCCGGCCGCATCGAACGCGCCGAACTCGTCGTACAAGAAGGTTTCCCTGTCGGCCAGACACTCGATTGGGTTGACGTAACCTTCGAGTCGGAAATCGTCGTGCCCGACGATGCATGGGTTGACTGGGACGCCGAAAATCAGGTCTTTATTACTGCCGCTGAAAAATACACCGAGACCGCCACAGCTTTGTTCAAGAGCACCGTCTACTACCCGGCCGACATGTACCAAACCGTTACCTGGCACGATGGCAGCCCGATCTCTGCTGGTGACTTCGTCATGGGTATGATCATGCAGTTCGATCTGGCCAAAGAAGCCAGCCCCTATTACGATGAAGCGCAAGTACCTACCCTGGAGCAGTTCAGCTCAGCGTTCAAGGGTACACGCATCGTCTCGGTTGATCCGCTCGTCATTGAATACTATGGCGACAATCCCCAACTGGATGCGGAAAACACCCCCGTAACCTGGTTCCCTGGCGTTCCGACTTACCAATATGGTGACGCCGCCTGGCACAACATGGCTCTCATGCTGCGCTCCGAAGGCAATGGCACCACCGCTTTCAGCCCTGAAAAAGCCGAAGCCAACGAAATCGAGCGCGTGAACATGATTGCCGGCCCGTCGCTGGAAATCCTGGCCGGTGAACTGGTCAGCGCCACCGCTGAATCGTTCATCCCCTTCGCCCCGACCCTGGGTCAATTCATCACCCCAGAAGAAGTAGCTGCGCGCTACACCAACCTGGGCGAGTTTGCCCGTCGTTATGGCCACTACTACATTGGCACCGGCGTCTACTTCCTGCAAGGTGTATTCCCGGTTGAGGGTCAGGCCATCCTGACTCGCTACGAAGCCTATCCGGATCCGGCCGATCGCTTCTCCAATTTCGCCGCCCCGGCCCTGGCCGTGGTTGAAATTGACGGTGAGAGCCGCGTCACCATTGGGCAGGAAGCCGCCTTCGACGTCTTTATTGATGTCTTCGATGGCCCCTATCCCGTTGATGATATTGATTCCGTTACCTACCTGCTGTTTGATGCGACTGGCGCGCAGGTTGGCAGTGGAGCCGCCGAGGCTGTCGAAGATGGTCTGTGGCAAGTGACCCTCAGCGCCGAAACAACCGGTGCGTTGGCCGAAGGTTCCAATCGTTTGGAAATCGTTGTCGTTTCTAAGTTGGTAGCCTTACCAAGCCTGGCCCAATACGAGTTCGTTACAGCCCCGTAACCTCGTTATCGCAAGCACCATACCGACGAAGCTGGTAGTTTTCACCGGTTTTGTCGGTATGGAATTGCGATGCCCGGCCACATGAAAGTTGCTACAAGTTGGGGGTAGTTTAACGCTACCTCCAACTTGTACGCCCGGCTTTATGTACAAGTTTTAGGAAGGAATGACGATCAAGTAGCGCTTCCATTCGCTCTGAACAATCTCCTGAGTATGCCAGGAGATTATTGATTAGAAACCGAACCCTGGCGTGCAGGTTAATTGATCCCCATTTCAGCTTCCAAAAGGAAAGGGTGACAAAGTGGCCCAAGAAGTTCTCCCAATTGACGTTGATACTACATCAATTGATGCCACATCAATTGAGTCTTCATCGCGCAAAGCCAGGACGCAGGCGTTAATACGCTTGTTGCGCTATTCGGCTACGCGACTTGTGGCGCTATTTTTTACTGTTGTTGTTGGTGTTTATATTACTGTACTCATCGCCAATATGGGCGGTTATGTAGATGATATTCGTCGTGGTCAAATTCGCGAATCAATCGTTCTGGCCGCCAGTGTAGATGAGCAGTTTCGGCGGCTGCCAGAAGAAGAGCGCAACGCCATTATTGCCGAACGTGTGGCTATTCAGGAGCAGCGTTATGGGCTTGACCAGCCCTTTCTCATACGTAGTTTCCGCTACCTGGCCAATGCGCTCACGCTTAATCTTGGCTTTTCTGAGAGCATGACCAGCGATAGTGGTTCACGCCTCGTCAGCAATATTATTTTAGAGCGATTACCCTCTACGCTGGTGCTTTTTGGCACGGCTAATTTAATTTTATTTTTTGTCAGCCTGTTTTTGGGCTTGGGGCTGTCACGTCGTTATGGAAGTTTCGCGGACAAGCTCGTTTTGGGCCTGGCCCCAACCTCGGCGGCGCCCGGTTGGTTCTATGGGTTGTTTCTTATCCTTATTTTTGCTGGTCTGCTAGGTCTGTTGCCATTTGGTGGCATGGTCGGCGCCCCGCCTCCTGAAAACCGATTGGATTATGCGCTTAGTCTTCTGAAACACATGATACTGCCCGTTAGTGCTGTGTTACTGAGCGCGATTTTCCTGACTATTTATAATTGGCGCACCTTTTTCCTGATTTACTCCAGTGAAGATTACGTTGAGATGGCTAAAGCCAAAGGGCTAACTGACCGCATGATCGAGCGGCGGTATGTCTTGCGTCCCACGCTGCCAAACATCGTTACCAGTTTTGCCTTGCTGCTCATTACGTTGTGGACAGGGGCTATTATTTTGGAAACGGTCTTCAACTGGCCGGGCATCGGCCAACTGTATTTTCGGGCGATTGGCCTCTACGATACGCCTGTGATCGTGGCGAACACAGTTGTTTATGCGTATTTGCTTTCGGTCACAGTCTTTTTGTTGGATTTTATTTATGCATTGGTTGACCCGCGCGTTCGCGTTGGTGAAGGGAGTCAGGGCCGATGAGTGCACTTGCAAACTTTTTTGAACAAATTCGGCGTTATCCTTCGGCAATTATCGGTCTGGTGATCATCGGACTGCTGCTCATTGTGTCTATCATCACTCCGATCATTATTCCCTACAGCGAGGCTGTTCGGTTATGGCGCGGCGGTGAGGAAGTCTGGCGGGATTACCCACGTAATGCCTGGCCTGTTTGGTATAACTGGATAACCGGTCCTGACTTGCCGGCTACTATCGTCTTTAATACGGCCGATGAGGTTGGCAATAAAACAGTTGAAAACCTCTCCGCAGAGACCCGTGAGGCGCGTTATAGCTTTGAATTTGATTTTCCCTATGATGAGTTCCCTGCTGAGCTGATTCTATTCACTCAAGCAGCGTATACCGCCAAGCAGCCGCACGTTGAAGTGACCTGGTTTACGCCTGACGGCCGTGAAATCAGAATCGCCGAGTTTTCGTCAGGGCCATCCCAATCCTTTCGGTTCTCGCAGGACAGCCGTTTGCAGCGCCGTCTAGAGCGAGAGACAGGGATTGATGATGTGACCGCAGAACAGGGCCTGTTTGACGACCCAGCCCAGGAAGGGCTGCAAGTGCTGCAAGGCACGTATCGGCTGGAAATGAGCGCGCTGCTCTTTGAACCAGAGTCGGACATTGAGGCTACGTTTGTTAGCTACGGCCTCGTCCATGGCTGGGCGGGGACAGATCATCGGCGGCGTGACCTGATGATTCCTTTGTTATGGGGTACGCCGATTGCCATGGCATTTGGTTTGTTGGCAGCCCTAGGCACGACCATTACGACGATGAGTATTGCGGCCGTTGGGGTATGGTATGGCGGCTGGCTAGATGCCACGATTCAACGCATTACCGAGGTTAATAACATCATTCCACTGCTGCCTATTCTCATCATGGTAGGCACTTTCTACTCCCGAAGCATCTGGTTGATGCTGGGGCTGGTCGTCTTGCTGAGTGTCTTTGGCCTATCAATCAAGAATTATCGGGCCATCTTCCTTCAGGTTCGGGAACTGCCGTACATTGACGCCGCCAGGGCATATGGCGCCGGCAACAATCGCATTATTTTCCGCTACCTCATTCCACGTATCTTGCCGCTCATGATCCCCGCCATTGTGACCCTTGTCCCTGGGTTCGTGTTCATTGAAGCCTCATTAGCCGTACTAGGTTTGGGGGATCCAATTCTGCCGACCTGGGGCAAAATTATCCAGGACGCCAATTCCCAGGGAGCTTTATTCAGTGGCTATTATTACTGGATTTTGGAGCCGGCGGCTCTGCTAATGTTGGCCGGTCTTGGTTTTGCTATGGTTGGTTTTGCACTTGATCGTGTATTCAACCCCAAACTGCGGGAGCTTTAGCGCAATGGATGCAACGAACAACGAATTACTTAGAGTAAAAGGGCTGCGACTGCACTTTCAAACACGCAAAGGTGTGGTTCAGGCAGTGGATGGCGTTGATTTTGACCTGCCTCGTAACCAGGCGACCGTCGTGATTGGTGAATCTGGTTGTGGCAAAAGCTCTTTGGCCAAAGCAATCTTGCGCCTTCTTCCGCGTAACGTTAGTAGACATGATGGGGAAGTGTGGTTGCACGATCAAGACATCATGACGCTCAATGACGAAAACTTCCGCAAGGAAATCCGTTGGAAGAGAATTTCAATGGTGCCTCAGGCTGCCATGAACTCATTGAACCCTGTGATGCGCATTGGTGATCAGGTGGCAGAACCGGCTATGGTGCATTTAGGCCTGAACAAAAAAGACGCCCTGCTACAAGCGCCGCGTATGTTTGGACAGGTAGGCGT
>CALFEW010000815.1 GCA_937958365.1 uncultured Chloroflexota bacterium
GCCGCTCTATTACCTGCTCCAGACGCCTGCCTTCTGGCTGTCCGGCGGTTCCTTGACGGCCATGCGGCTGGTTTCGCTGCTGCTGGGGATGGGCGTGGTGGCGCTGGCTTACGGGTTGGCCTGGCGGCTGCTGAAGGCGCGCTGGCTGGCGTTGACGACGGCCGTTTTTGTCGCTTTCCTGCCCCAACACCTCGCCATCATGGCCTCGGCCAACAACGACGCCCTGGCGGAGTTGATCATCGCGGCGATTTTGTTTGTGCTGGTGGGGTGGATAGAGAATGGAGAGTGGGGATTAGAGATTGACGAGTCACCGCAATCGCCACTCTCTAATCCCCACTCTCCCAAAACGTTTGTGGTTTTGGGTCTGCTCCTCGGCCTGGGCTACCTGACGAAAGGGACGGTGTATCCGTTAACGGCCGTCGTCGGGCTGGCGATTGTGTGGCGCTGTTGGCGGCGCTGGGGCGAATTGGTGCGCGCCGGGCTGCTGGTCGCCGTGCCCGCCGGACTGCTGGGTTTGCTGTGGTGGGGGCGTAACGTGGTCGTCTATGGCGGGTTAGACGTGCTGGGCAAAGCGGCCCACGATTCTGTGGTCGTTGGGCAGCCGCGCACGGCCGAATGGGTGGCCGACATGGGACGCACGGCCGTTGTCCGCGCTTTTATCTCCACTACGTTTAACAGCTTTTGGGGCCAGTTTGGCTGGATGACCACGCCAATGGACGGCCGTGTGTACCGGCTGCTGTGGGTGTTTACGGCCGTGTGGGTGGTTGGTTTGCTGGTGGCTTTGCTCTGGTGGTGGGATCGGAAACGGCCGTCGGTGCTGGCGCTGGTGCTCTTGGCTCTCACCTTTTTGCTCTCGTTGGCCGTCCACGTGGTTTACAACTTCACGTTTGTCCAACACCAGGGGCGTTACCTGTTCCCGGCGCTGCTGCCCATTGGCGTGGGCGTAAGCGTGGGTTTGGGGGTATGGTTACGGCCGTTCATCCGCCGCTGGCCGCCACTGCGTTATGCGCTGCCCCTGGGCCTGGGCCTGGCGATGGTCGGGCTGGCCGTCTGGGCCTTGTTCCGCGTCATTGTGCCTTTTTTGTGAAGCCATAGCCCACGGATGAATGCGGATTCGGCGGATTTTAGCGGATATTTTTTAAAAATTTGCGCCCATCCTCTGCATCCGCGTTTATCCGCGTCCCATTCCCATCAAATCCAAAGCCAGTTGCTCAATTTCTGCGCCCATCGTCACTTTTTCACGCCAGGAGGCGGGGATGGCCGAACGGCCGTAAAACGCCCCGGCAATTTGCCCGCACACGGCCGCCGTCGTATCGGCATCGTCGCCCAGATTGACGGCTTGCAGAACGGCCGTTTCGTAGCTGTCGGTTGTGTAAAAGCACCACAAAGCCGCTTCCAGCGATTCCACCACGTAACCCGATCCCTTAATCTGCGCCAACGACTTATCACGATACGCGCCCACAGCGATGGCCTGGATTTTGGGCGTGGTGGGTGTATAGCCCTGGTAGCCTAGAATGTCGGCTTTGCTGCCGCCTTGCAGGGCGACGTGCAACATCCCGCCAAACAGACGGCAGGCGTCTACGCATTCTTCCGCGCCGTGCGTGGTTTTGGAGCTTTCCCCGGCGTAATGAAGGGCCTGGACTTCGTCCGGCGTGTAAGCCATCACCACCGGCGACAACCGCATGATGGAACCATTACCCGCCGAATGCGGGTCAGTGGCGCCGCTGGTTGGGTCGCCGCTGCGTTTGTAGCGCTGCAAAGCGGCGGACGTGGCATTGCCGATGTCGAAGCAGCGACCGGTGCTGCTCATGTAGCCGTGATCGTACCAGTTGCAATAGCGGTCCATCTGATCTTTAGCGTCGAAGCCGCCGGTTTCCGCCAGGCTGTAACCCAGGCACAGAGCCATCGAAGTGTCGTCGGTCCATTGACCGGGCTTCAGGTGGAATGGGCCGCCGCCGAGCATGTCGGTGACGGGCGCGAAGGAGCCACGTGGCTTGAATTCGACTGTTGTGCCTACGGCGTCGCCGCAGGCCAGCCCCAGCAGGCAGCCGGTAAATCGTTCTTCGGGTGTGGTCATGGGTCGTTTTTCTCTGAATGGAACGCGGATCTTCACGGATGCAGGGGATGAACGCGGATTTTTAAGAAGTTTATCCGCGAAAATCAGCCGCATCCGCGTTTATCCGCGTCCCATTCTCTTTAGCTTCCTTCGTAGCCGCGGGCGGCCCAGGCGGCGTAGAGGGCGATGGAACCGGCCACGGCCGCGTTGAGCGATTCGACGTGGCCGCGCATGGGCAGTTGCAGAATGATGTCGCACGTTTCGCCGACCAGGCGGCGCAAACCTTGTCCCTCGTGGCCCACGATGAGGCCGATGGGCAGGTTCAGGTCCACGTCGCTCAAGGTTTGGGCGGTATCGGCCATGTCCAGGCCGACCAGCCAGACGCCCTTTGCTTGAAGCTGCTTCATCGAATGCACCAGGTTCACCACCTGAGCAATGAGCAAATGTTCCGTTGCGCCGACGGCGTATTCGGCCACCGCCGGGGTGATGTCCGGGGCGCGCCGGTCTTGCAAGATGACACCGTGGACGCCGCAAATTTCGGCCGTGCGCAGCAGCGCGCCGATGTTTTGCGGCCCGTGCAGCAAATCCAGCAGCAGCAAGAATGGCTTCTCACCGCGCTCGGCGGCCAGGGCCAGCATCTCGTCTACGTCGGCGTAAGGGAAGGGGCCGACTTCCAGGACCACGCCCTGGTGGCTGCTGTCCTGGGCCATCTGGCTGAGTTTCGTTTTATCGGCCGTCTGGATGGGGATGCCGCGTGTCTTGGCGGCGTCGAAAATGGGCTGGGTGAATTTGCGGTCTAGCCCTTGTTGCAGCCAGAGCCGGAAGATTTCCCGCCGACGGCCGTTCAACGCTTCCAGCACAGTGTTGCGGCGAGTGAGTAGTTCGGACATGGGGAGGAAGAGGAACAATGAACAGTTAACTGTTAACTGTTAACTGTTCATTGTTAACTGTTATTCCAGCTTCCAGATCGTCCCATCGGCGCGGTCTTCGAGGACGACGCCGAGGGCGCGAAGCTGGTCACGGATTTTGTCGGAGGTGGCCCAATCTTTTTGGGCGCGAGCGGTGGCGCGCAAGTCAATCAGCAGGCGAACGAGTCCGTCTTCGCGTTCGGCGTTGGCGCTGGCTTCGGCCTGTTCGGGGATGATGCCCAGAACGTCGCCGCCGAGTTCGCGGTAAAGCTGGTCAATGGCGGCCAGCGTGCCCTGGCTGTGCGGTCCCTGTTCGTTGAGCAGGATGTTGACCTGGCGGGTGAGTTCTTGCATCACGCCCAGGGCGGCCGGGGCGTTGAAATCATCGTCCATCTTCTCGATGAAGCTGGTTTTGAATTCGTCGAGGATGGTAAGGATGTTGGGGTTGGCGTCGCCGGGAACGGCCGTGCGCATCTGTTCCCGCACCAGACTAACCGCGCCCCACATACGCTGCCAGCCCTTAAAGGCCGCATCCACCGCTTCGTCGGAAAAGTCAATCGGGCTGCCGTAGTGGCTGGACAGGATGAAGGTGCGGACGGCTTCCGGCCGCCATCTCGCCAGGGCTTCTTTGATGGACAGCGTATTGCCCAGGCTCTTGGACATCTTAATGCCTTCCAGCGTCAGGGAGCCGGTGAGCAGCCAATAGCGGGCGAATGGCTCGCCGTGGGCGGCTTCGCTTTGGGCGATTTCGCATTCGTTGTGCGGGAAGATGTTGTCTATGCCGCCGCCATGAATATCGAAGGTGACGCCCAGGTATTTGTTAGCCATCGCCGAGCATTCGACGTGCCAGCCGGGAAACCCATCGCCCCAGGGGCTGGGCCAGCGCAGGATGTGTTCCGGGTCGGCCTTTTTCCAGAGGGCAAAGTCGGCAGGATGGCGCTTTTCGCTGCGAATGCCAACACGGGCGCCTTCTTCTAAATCTTCGACAATACGGCCGCTCAGTTTGCCATATTCCGGGAAAGAAAGGACGTCGAAGTAGACGGAACCATCCACTTCATAAGCGTGGCCTTTGGCGATGAGTTCTTCGACCATGGTGATTTGTTCCGGGACGTGGCCGCTGGCGCGCGGGCTGATATCCGGGCGGCCCACGTTGAGGGCGTCCATGTCGGCGAAGTATTCGCGCATGTAGGTTTCCACGACCTGCATCGGCCCGGCGGAAAGCTGGCGCGCTTTTTTGAGGATGCGGTCTTCGCCGGTGTCCAGCATGTGGCCGACGTCGGTGATGTTTTGCACGTACAGCACATCATAGCCGGAGTATTTCAGGTAGCGGACGATGACGTCGAAGCCGACGTAGGTTTTGGCGTGGCCGATGTGCGAGTAGTCGTAGACGGTTGGCCCGCAGACGTACATGTTGACTTTGCCGGGGGTAAGCGGCGTGAACTCTTCTTTTTTGCGGGTGAGGACGTTGTAGAGTTTAAGCGTCATAGGTACTCCAGTTGTTAGTTGATAGTTGTTAGTTGGGAGTAATTGTAGCTGATTTGGGGGGGCTGGTCACTGGCAACTGGCAACTCCCAACTATCCACTTCTTATTGCTCTTGCCAGCCGTTGCAGGGTGCGTTCTTTGCCGAGGATGCCCATGATTTCGGGCAACGGCCGTCCGGCAACATGCCCGGTTAGCGCGGCGCGGATGGGGTGGAAAATGTCTGGCGCGCGCCACCCTTTGGCGGCTTGCAAGTCGGTACGCATCTGGCGTAGGATGCTGTCGGCGGTAGGCTGATCCAGGATGACGAGAGCGGCCAGTTCGGTGATGAGGCGCAGGATGGCCGGGTGGGCCGGTTCGGTGGACAAGATGGCGCGGGCGTTGTCGCTGTAGGCAAAATCGTCGGCGAAGGCCCATTCGGCCAGGGTGATGGCGTCTTCCAGTTTGGCGATGTCGGCGCGGATGACGGCCGTTACCCGCACCAGCCAGTCGTCGCTCAGGGGCATGTCGCCATAGGCGTCTTCGAGAAACGGCCGTATCAACCCGGTCAATGCGCCATCACTCAGACGCTGGATGTACTGGCGGTTCACCCAGTTCAGCTTGTCCCAATCAAACACCGCCGGACTGGTGGAGAGGCGCTCCAGGCGAAACTGCTTGCGCACGATCCACTTATCCACAATTTCTTGTTCGCCGTCTGGCGACCAGCCCAGCAGCAGCAGGTAATTAAACAAAGCTTCCGGCAAATACCCGGCTGCCTGAAAATCGCTGATGAGATAACCGCCTTCGGGGTCGCGCTTGCTCAGTTTTTGGCCGCGTTTGTTCAGAATGAGCGGCAGGTGAATCCAGACAGGTTCTGGCCAGCCGAGGGCGCGGTAGAGCTGCACGTGGATGGGCGCGGAAGCGATCCACTCTTCGCCGCGCACGACGTGGGTGATGCCCATGTCGTGGTCGTCGGCCATGGCGGCCAGGTGGTAGAGGGGACGGCCGTTGCTGCGCACCAGCACCGGGTCTTTCAGCAGCGCATTGTCGAAGCGGATGGGGCCGCGTAGAGCGTCGTGGACAATGGTTTCGCCGCTGCGGGGGAGGCGCAGGCGGAGAGGCTGGTCGGTTGGTTCGCTGGCTGGTTGATCGGGGTCGTCGCCGTAGTAGGCTAAATCGGCGGCCAGCAGGCGGGCGGCGATTTCTTGATGGCGAGGCAGGCGGGCCGACTGTACATAAGGGCCAAAATCGCCACCCAAATCTGGCCCTTCGTCCCAATCTATGCCTAGCCAGGCCAGCGCGTCTAGCATGGCCTGGGCGGCGGCGGGCGTGCTGCGGTCGGAGTCGGTGTCTTCGATGCGTAAGATGAAGTCACCGTCGCCGGCGCGGGCCAGCGCCCAACTAAAGAGCGCGGTATGCAAGTTGCCGATGTGGGGATCGCCGGTAGGGCTGGGAGCAAAACGAAAGCGTGGAACCATCATCGCAGGCTACATTTTGGCGAATATCATGCGGCCGGCGGTCGTTTGCAGCACTTTTGTGACGGTGACCTGGGCGTTGGCGTCTATGAGTTGGCTGCCATTTTCGACGACGACCATTGTGCCGTCGGCCAGGTAGCCGACGCCCTGGTCGGATTCGCGCCCTTGTTGGATGATTTTGACGGTCAGAGTTTCGCCGGGCAGGAAGACGGCTTTGACGGCGTTTGCCAGGTCGTTGACGTTTAAGACGGCGACGCCCTGTATTTCAGCGACGCGGTTGAGGTTGTAGTCGTTGGTCATGATGGGGCTGCGCAGGTCGCGGGCCAGGGCGATGAGCTTGGTATCGGCTTCGCGGGCTTCGCTGACGTCTATATCGCGGATTTCGGTGCGGATGATGGTTTCGTTTTGCAGGTCGGCCAGGATTTCCAGGCCACGCCGACCGCGGTTGCGGCGGAGGGGATCGGCGCTGTCGGCGATGTGCTGCAATTCAAAAAGGATGAAGTTGGGAATGAGCAGGGTGTCGCGGAGAAATCCGGTGCGGGCGATGTCGGCGATACGGCCGTCTATGATGACGCTGGTATCTAACAAAATAAAGGTCTCTTCTTTTCTGGCGACAGGCGCGGCGGGGGTGATTTGGCCTGGAGAGCGAAAGTGTGTGATGAAGGCTTGCAGGTCGCTGCGCCGGGCCGTGAGGATGACGATGCTGAGGTAGCAGAAGATGACAGCGACAATCAGGGGCGCTATCTGACCAAATGGGGTCGGCAGCAGGGAGAGGGGCAGCGTGAGCAGGGCCGCGGCGACAAGCCCCAGGAAAAGGCCGGCGATAACGGCCGTTAACCTATCGGGCGACATAGACGAAAGCCGATGGGCGATGTAGCGTAAGGGGCGTGTGGTCAGATAAGGCGTGAGGATAAGTCCGGCCAGGAAGCCGAGCAAGCCAAAAACAACGACAGAAGCCTCGGAGGAAGTTGCCAGGTATGTGGAAAGCCATCTGCCCAGCACGCCACCCCCAACAGCGCCGAGAATGGCCCCAATTAAGCGAAAAATGAACTCAAAACTCACAAACCCCATGCTTGTTTGCCTATATTTAATGAACGTGTAAACCAGGTCTGGTCTGTGGCTAACAACAAAAAAGGTGAATATACCTATTGCATATTCACCCTGGGCTACTTTCTATAACGGCCGTTGTCCCATAGCGGCAGCAAATGCAACTAACCCGTGCGGGTCCTTGATTTCACTTGGGAACTGACTCTGGTTTACCAATAATGAATGAGGCCAGGGAATGAATTTACAATAATCCCAGGATGTTAACACAGGCGGGGGCAGAGGGCAAGACACCCTCTGCCCCGCAGGTAAGCTCTAATTTGGCGGTAGAACGGCGATGAATGGGCCGCGCTTAGGAGTTGTCGTTGTTGCTGTCATCGTCGTTGTTGTCATCCCCATTGCTGTTGTCATCTTCGTTGTTATTGTCGTCATTGTCGTTGCTGTTGTCGTCGTCGTTATCATCGTTGTTGTTGTCGCCATTGTCATCGTTGCTGTTGTCGTCGTTGTCGTTGCCTGGCGGGGGAACGGCCGTGTCTGTGGCCGCCGCGGTGGGTGGAGCAGTGGTAGGTGTGTTTTCCAGCGTGACCGTAGGCTGCGGCGTGTTGATTGGCCCTGGCGTCCCGGTGGCTTTGGGCGTGCTTTTCGGCGCGGATGTGTCGGTAGCCGTAGCCGGTGCGGTGGGTGAGGCGACGGCCGTTGGCGAAGGCGTGGGCCAGGGCGTGGGCCAGGGCGTGGGCAGCAGCATCGGTTCGCCGCCTTCCGGGATCAGAATCGAGAGGGCTATCAGGCTGCCCTGCCGTATGACGCCGGTGACGATAGCTGCCAGACCTACTTCCGGGCGACCTTCAATTTGGGTGTCAGCTTCAATCTGCACGGGAATACCGGCAATTTGCCAGACGCCGTCGGCGATGGTTTCAATGCTTCCTTCAAAAGCAACATCGTCGGCATCTTGTCCGGCAGCCAGCAGCGATTGGATCTCCTGACGGCGTGTTTCTTTGTACTCTTCGATGAGCTCCAGTTTGCGTTCGGCGTTCGTGGTGGCGCTGAGGCGCGTATTTTCGGCCAGACGTTTGAAGCTGTACAGCGCATCGCCCGGAACCGTTCTGGCCGACAAGGGGATCAACGTGGCGGCAAACAGGAACATGAACAGCGCCAGACCGGCGATGGGGGCCAGGATACGCGGCCATCGCTGCCGCCAGCCAGTGGCCGGGCGGTGTGTGCGCAAGGATTCGGCCTGAGCCAGGAATGCCTGTTGCGAGCGGGCTTGTGCGCCGAGCGTGGGCTGCAAGTTGAGGTTGTTGAGGAGAACGGTTGTTTCGAGGAACGGCCGTAACTCCTCAGCCTGATCCGGGTAATTGTTTAAGATGGCGGCTAAGGGTTCGCCTCTTTCCAGTGCATCCAGGCAGGCAATGAGGATGTTTTCTAAATCCGTATTCATTCCCTCATCCCTCCCGGCAGCAAACGGCGCGTCAGTGCGGCCACGGCGCGCGCTTGCAGCATTTTGACGGAGCCTTCAGATTTACCCATCGTTTGCGCGGTTTCCTGGATAGACATGCCAAACCCAAACCGGAGGGCCAGCGCGTTCTGTTGTTCTTCGGTCAGTTCAGTGACGGCGTGGCGCAGCGCTTCTTTGGTCATCTTGGCCTCTAGCCTATCGTCCGACTTTTCATGGTGGGCGGGCATACTCTCATCCAGAGTTGTGTGGCGAAAGCGATAGTGATGACGATAATGATCTTTGACGACTCTGGACGCTACGCCAAACAGCCAGCCGCGCAGCGTATTACGGGGGGCCGTATGATCACGCAGCGCGCTGAGCAGACGAATGAACACTTCACTGGTCAGGTCCTCGGCTGTGTCATGATCGTTGACACGTAGGAGTATGTAGCGAAAAACCGGCGTGTAGTACATGGTGTGGATTTCGGTCAGCGCATTGGAATCGAGTGAACGCGCCCGATCAAGTAATAGTAATTCGTCTTGCACGTGCCGTTTTGTCTCCGTGGAGATTGGATTGATGCCGAACAACCCGCAGACGAAAGCATTGCCTGGTCTGCGGGTTGTTCGAACGATGGCTAATTATAGCGTGCGTGTCAATGGGTACTATTTTGGGGCGTAGCCTTAATCATCGTTGTCATTGGAGTTGTCATCATTGGAATTGTCATCGTTAGAGTTGTCATCGTTGGAATTGTCATCGTTGGAATTGTCATCGTTAGAGTTGTCATCGTTGGAATTGTCGTCGTTGGAATTACCGTTACTGTTATCGTCGTTGGAATTGCCGTTACTGTTATCGTCGTTGGTGTTACCGTTACTGTTATCGTCGTTGGAATTACCGTTACTGTTATCGTCGTTGGTGTTACCGTTACTGTTATCGTCGTTGGAGTTACCGTTACTGTTATCGTCGTTGGAATTGCCGTTACTGTTATCGTCGTTGGAATTGCCGTTACTGTTATCGTCGTTGGAGTTGCCGTTACTGTTGTCGTCGTTGGTGTTGCCGTTACTGTTGTCGTCGTTGGTGTTGCCATTGAAGCTGCTGGAGCTATTGGCGCTGCGTGCCGCGCTGCTGCTGGCGCTCCGCGTTGGCGCGCTGGTCGCGGTTGCCGGAATCTGATTGTTGGCGTCGCTGCTGGTGGTTTCAACGGCCGTCTGGTCATCTTGCCCTGCGGCGGTTTCCGGCGTGGCGCTGCTGGCCGGGGCGGCGGCCGGTTCGGGCGTGGCGGCAGCCGGGCTGCAAGCTACGATAAATAGACTGATGATTACCAACACAAACAACAATTTAATTAAACCGATATTTTTCATGAAACTGCTCCTTTACTATTTGATTTGCTTATTAGTCGTTGAAAATTGAGAAAAGTAACGGGTGATTGGAAGATTTAAGATTGAAGATTGATGTTCGATCTGTTGTTGATCTTCAATCTTCAATCTT
>CALFEW010000816.1 GCA_937958365.1 uncultured Chloroflexota bacterium
TACGGCTTCAGCTATCACGACCATCATTGCCGCCGCGCCTCGGCTAACGCTGACGCCAGCCAGTCATGGCGGCAATCCAGCCGAAATAGCTGTGCCGGTAGCAGATTCTCAGGCGGTTACGCTGCCCATCCGTGTGACCAACTCAGGCACAGCTGATTTGAACGGCGATCTACTCATCGCCAGAGGTGAAGAAACAACTGCCATCAACTATCACTGGCTCAATGCCGACCCTTTGACAATTGTGGGGGGATTGGCCCAGGGACAGTCGGTTACATATACCCTGACCATTACAGGCGCAGATATTCCTGCGGCTGGCCAGTATTATGATCTGTTCACGATTAATACGCCGGGGGATGATCGCATCGCAGATCAGCCCTTTTTCCTGAAGGTGTATGCTCACCCAGATTTAGTGACCTTTACCATACCGGTGACGAACACGTTGGGCGAAGCTGTACCCAATGCCACAATCGCCTTTACCAAAATGACGACGCACGTCATTTCTGTTGATGGTGGGCCCGGTCCAGGGGATGCGTATCTCAATCCCTATTTCAATTTGCAAACTGAGACGAATAGCAGCGGGATAGCCGCCGTTTCTCAACTAGAAGAAGGCGTTTATGAATATGAGATCACGGCTGATGGGCATCAAGCGTTGACCGGCACGCTCAACACCACAGGCGACATCGTGAATGGACAGTTTTTCCCCGGCTTGATGCATGCCCTGCCTGGATTGGTCTTTGAACCCAGTGACGAAATCACACTCACTATGGTCGCCGGCGAAACTGCTTACTTTACCTTCAGGGTACGCAATGAGGGACCGGCGCCGGCCACGAACTTCCAAATTGAGACACCATCCAACCTGTCATGGCTGTCCAGTGGTTTACCCGCGCCTTATGCAACAAACACCTCGGTTCAACTCCTGAAAGGCGAAGCTATGTCTATCACCTTGTTTCTGTCACCGCCGGAATCTGAAGCAGACACCTATCATACACCTACAATAACGGTAAGCGCCGATTACGTTGACGAGGCGCACCTTAGAGCGCTGGTTAATGTCGTGACAAGTACAACAGGAACGCTAGACTTTGAAGTGACAGATGTTGACGGGTTTCCGATTCCGGGTGCGGCCATCATGGTGACTAACCGGGCCGGACGCGTTGTTAACGGGCCTAACGGGTCGGTTGTTGTTTTCGACACGCAGTCGGGGATAGCCAGCATCGATGGCACGGTGACCCTAAGCGGTCTACCACCAGCCGAGTATGATTACACGATCGAAGCGGCTGGTTACTATTTGGACAACGGCGTTGTTTCTGTTGGCGTTGGTTCAGCTTCTGGACAGAACGGCAACCAGGTGTTTGCGCAGTTGCAACCAGATCCATTTACTTATAACTGGACGGTGGATGAAGACCCCATTAACGATACCTATGCGATCACCGTCGAAATCACATACGAAGCAGACGTTGGCTATCCGTTGATGTTCATCAATTATGCCTTTTTCTGCCCCGGACAAGATGTTGGCTTTTTTGCCGCCAACATGGGACCAGTCAGAATGGATAATGTGACGGTCTTATTTGACCATGATGGCGTTGTTGCCACGGCGCTTACCCCGATTACCATTTCTTCTCTGGAGCCCGGCGAGGTGTTTACAGGCACGTTCCAGACAAACAGCGCCGGAACGCCAGCGCACTCCGGCCGATTGCGCGTGTCGGCTACATATGACACACAAGCTGGCACATTTCCATATGCCACATCCAATAAAACTGTCGTCACGTGCCCGGCGAGCAGTGGCGGGAGCGGTTGGCAGTGGTACAGAACCCCGTCCGGCGTCGCCGGTAGCTATGTAGGCCCACATCCCCGAGTACCAGGCGGCAGCCCTCCCAGCATACACGACCATGAAGTTGCCAAACTTGTTCTCAGCGGCGACGCGACACTGGAACGGCAGGCGTTTAACGCCCGATTGGAACTGGACAGCCTGACAAGCAGTGACGTTGAAGATATCACAGTCAATATTGAAATCCGAAATGAGGATGATCATCTGGTTACCAGCTTTGCCATTACGCCGACAATGCCCACTGTCCTAGGAAGCTTGACGCCAACCAACGCTCATTTGGTCGGTCAGTGGCTTATTGTGCCCGGGGATCTGGGCATCACAAATACCAACGGCGAACTCTATGACGTGCGGGCCAAGATGACCTATACGATTGCCGGCCAGACCTATGTCGCGCAGACGATACCGCAGCCCATTCGTGTGCTGCCGCAGCCGTATGTGCGCCTCAATTTCAGCCACACACAACCAGATGAAAATGGGGACTTTTATGTAGAAATCTCAGCGCGGAATGACGGCTATGGTGTGGCCAGGAACCTGGTGTTGGATTTAAGTACAGTGACAACGTTGGGCGATCTAGACGGCAACGGCCGTTCCCTCATCTTCGAACTCAAAGAGGCCACCCTCAACGGTCAGAGCGCGCCGCTGGAATACGTATTCCGTTACGGTGACTTGCAACCCGGCGAAAGCATTGTCGGTCGCTGGCGCATTGGCGTCTACGCCAGCGATGGCGCGCTGCTCATCGACCAAATTGTCACCGGCTTCAAGGTGACTTGTAAACATGAACCCTATCAAGGATTGCACTTGTCACCTTTGCTGGATTGCGGTGAAGTCACTCAGATTTTCCTAAGTAACTACTGTGGCCCTTTCCTTTGCAGTGAAGACAAAAACGCCATTATTGGTAATGGTGTGAATACCGCTAACGGTAACCAGAGTTATCAACAGAGTGGTCCCAGCATCGGCACAGCCGGAGGCGAAATGGGCTTCAACTGGAGTTATAACAGCGCCAACAACGGTGCATCCGGACATCCCAGTTTGCCTCAATTTGAAGGTGCGCTAGGCAACGGTTGGACTCATAATTACGATATCCACTTGGAAATCGGCGACGGGGAGGTTGGACCCGGGGCTACACCCCCTATGGCTGTTATGACGTCGTTATTAACAAATGAACCTCCAGTTGGAAACGCGGACAGCTTGGGCATTGGCAATGATAGTCTTAACATGGTTTTGCGTGGACCAGATGGCAGTCCCGTTGTCTTCCAGCGCGCTCGCGATCATTTTGAACCGTCGCCGGGCGTTCTGGCCAATATAGAGTTAACCGAAGGCGCATTAGGAAACACAACCTACATGGTGACTGCCCACACTCAGGCGCAATATGTCTTCAACAGTGAAGGTAAGCTGATCCAACAAGTTGACCCGCATGGCAACGTCTTCAACTTGGAATATAACGACGGCGGACAACTGGAACGTGTTGTAGATCCTATCAGCGGCCGTGATTTGGACTTTACCTACGATCTGGAAGGTCGCCTGGAAACCGTTACTGATCCGCTCAACAGAATAACGCGATTTAACTATGATGTCCAGGGTCGCCTGGTCAGTGTCATTGACACCCGCCAACAAGTCTGGACCTATGATTACGACCAGTTGGCAGGTGGCGAACAGGTGTTGAGCCGCGTGACTGATCCGGAAAACAGGGTGGTTTTTGACAGCGATTATGACGATTTAGGACGGGTAGTTTCTCAGACTTACCAGGGACATTCATTCGAGGTTGAATACCATCTTGATGGGCGGCGCGTGATTACCGATGGCCTCGGTCAGGCTGCAGTTCATCTCTACGATAGCCAAAATCTGCTGGTAGCCACACGAGATGCATTGGGCGGCGAAGAGCGGTTCATTCTGGACGGCTACACCAACCGAATCTACAGTCAGGATAAGCTGAGCAATCCAACCTACGCACACAAATCCCCATTCGGGTACAGTAGCGACATCACCAATGCGTTGGAGCAAACGACCTTTTACGATTTTGACCCGCAAACCCACAACTTGCTGCGGATGACCGACGCCTCAGAG
>CALFEW010000817.1 GCA_937958365.1 uncultured Chloroflexota bacterium
GGTGCGCGATTTTGTGCGGGATACGGCCGTTTACGACCTGGAAACCGCCAGCGCCACCATCACAAAAATTGGCGAGAATGTGACGACCACCGGCAAAGCCGGGCCGTTTTTGGGCAAGCTGCGCCTGGCGATGACCGGGCAGCAGGTCTCGCCGCCGGTGTTTGAATCTATGTTGGCGTTGGGGCGCGCGCGCACCGTGACGCGGCTGGACGAGGTGGTGGAGTTGTTAACGGCCGTTGCCGGCTAACAAATACCATTTGCCGCACGCTGCCCGTTTTGGTAGAATCCCATCCATTCCTTGAGGGATAGTTTAACGGTAAAACAGCGGACTCTGACTCCGTCGTTCCTGGTTCGAATCCAGGTCCCTCAGCTCAGGAAAGAGACTCGCGCAGGCGGGTCTTTTTTTGTTGGGCGATTTCATGAGCGGCTGCCCACTCCCGCCAATGAACATCCACAGATGATACAGATGGCACAACGTACAATGCTGAACAGCTTCCATCCGCAATCCGCAATCCGCAATCCGAAATTTTCCCAGGGGGTTGGCTAGGCATGGATTGTCGGCGTGGCTGCGGGGCGTGTTGTATCGCCATCTCCATATCTTCCCCTATTCCCGGTATGCCTGATGGCAAACCGGCCGGCGTGCGCTGCGTTAATCTATCCGATGATAACGAGTGTACCATTCACGGCCAGCCCGATTACCCTGAAGTCTGCCGCAAACTGACGCCCGACGCCGAAATGTGTGGCGCGACTTTTGCCGAAGCGATGATTTACCTGACGGAACTGGAAATTCTGACGACGCCGGACACAAAACCCATCCCCTAAATTTGCCTGATGAATTTCTATGTTCTTGCCGATCAGCTTTGTATAATCGTTAAAATCATTTGATGGAGTTTGATGGAGGATGAATGGCAAAGAAAGTTTTTGACAAGAATGAGCAGAAAAATCGCCAGCCCAAAGGCTTTAACGGCAGCAGCAAGAAGAGCGGCAGCGGCAAACAAGCCAAATCCAAGTCGGGCGACGATTCTGTCGGCGCGAAGGTTCGCGGTTTCTGGCAGCGTCTGTTCAAATAAAGCAGGCAGCGGGTAGAGGAGCAGGGGGAGCAGGGGACCTTCACCCGCTCACCCGCTCACCCATCCACCACGATTTTCCTCAGGCTACGGCCGTTACAAATTCCTTCTCGTCCCGATCACAAATTAATTGAATCACATTCCGCCCGGACATGGCGACGATGGGCACGCTGCCGCCCGGCTCTACCCATTGCCCGGCCATGTAGAAATTCTCCAGATCGGGCAGCGTTTTGCTCATGCCCTTCACCATCATCATCATGGTTTTGTCTGTTAGCAGCCAGCCGCAGGTGGAACCCAGCCAGTTGCCGGTGTAACGCTCGTAGCTGAGGGGCGTGGCCACGTCTTTCACTTCGATGTCGGCGCGGATGCCCGGATATTTGGTTTCCAGAAAATCAATGAGAATGTCGGCCACTTGCAGTTGTTCGGTGTCGTACAGGCGACGGCCGTAAATGCGCTGCCAGTAGCCATGATTGCTCTCCAGGGTCAGGTGGATGACCGATTTACCGGCCGGGGCCAGGCTGGGGTCGAAGCAAAAATGTTTCACGGCAACGGCCGTACGCTCTTCGCCGGCAATCAACAGGGGTTGGTCCAGCAGGTAAGTCAGCCAATGGGGCTGGTCCGACAGGTCGCGGTTGACGCCCAGAGCCACCAGAATTTGCGAGTGGATGCGCAGGTGGCCGTCGTACAGCTTGCGGATTTTGGATGAGACATAGTCTTCGCCCAGCATGTCGAACAGTGTCCCGCGTCCATCGGCCGCCGAAATCACGTAGTCGGCATGATGGACCTCATCGTTATAGAGGCGCACACCGACGGCACGGCCGTTTTCCACCAAAATCTTCTCCACCTGGGCTTTGTATTGAATTTCGCCGCCCAAA
>CALFEW010000818.1 GCA_937958365.1 uncultured Chloroflexota bacterium
GACAATTGCCTAATTGACAAATGAAAAACGGCGTCGGCAACCCCATCAACTAAACTTCGCCCCAGCGCCAAAGCGTGGCGCCCTGAGGCAGCGCACCCAGGATGAGACGGCCGTCCACGACCTGGGCCATCTGGCCGGTGAAGTGTTCGACAAGCTGCGCGTCATCGGGGACGCCACCGTGGGCGATGGGCAATGAACCGGCCGGGCGCGGCGTCTGGCTGCGCTGCAAGATGATGAGGAAACGGCCGTTCGCCCCCTCCCGCTGGTACGCCAGCAAATCCGCCTCCACCGCCAAAATCTGGAAACCACCGCTTTGCAGCACAACCGATTCGCGCCGCAGCCGCATCAATTCCTGGTAAAAAGCGCGCATCTCGTGGTCCCAGGCCGTATCGTCCCAGACCATGCACGCCCGCGACGCCAGCTCCGGCGTATCGGCCATGCCGATTTCGTCGCCGTAGTAGACGCAGGGCACGCCGGGAAAGGTGAACTGCGCCACAACCGCCAGCCGGTGCAGCGCCACGTTGCCCTGAACCTGGGTGCGTAAGCGCGGCGTGTCGTGGCTGTTGAGTACATTGAACTGCTGCCGGGCCATCACCCAGGGGACGTGGGCCAGATAGTGCTGCCAGGTGGCCGCCAGAGCCGTCGTCGGCCAGGGCGCGGGCGAGGTGATGGCTTCGGCCAGACCGTGCGCGCCTTGTTTGTAACCAGACAACCAGGCCAGCAGCGGTATCGCCAGCCCGGCGTAATTCATCACGCCGTCCCACTGATCGCCTTGCAGCGAGGCGGTGGCGTCGAAAAAATTCTCGCCTATCAGGTAAGCATCGGGGCGCGTTTCTTTGACGGCGCGGCGAATGCCCTGCACCACTTCCTGGCCGATTTGCGTTTCGCCCTGTCGGCCCAACATGTTGGCGACGTCTACGCGCCAGCCATCGGCGGCATACGGCGGGCGCAACCAGCGGCGGAAAACGGCCGTGTCCCCCTCATACATCCGGCGGCGCAGTTCCATACTGCGATAATTCAGCTTGGGCAGCAGCCACACCCCCAGCCAGGAAGCATACTCGTCGGGATGCTGGGTGAAGGTAAAAAACTCCGCTTCGGGCTGCCCGGCGTCGGCGCGGGCGGTCTGGAACCAGGAGTGCCAATAGCCGCAGTGATTGGGAACCATGTCCAGGATGTAGCGCATGGCGCGGGCGTCGAGCGCCTGGCGCAGCGCGGCCAGCGCCTCGTCGCCGCCAAAGTGCGGGTCTACGTGGTCATAATCGGCCACGTCGTATTTGTGGTTGGACTGGGCGGTGAAAACGGGCGTGAGATAGAGGGCGTTGACGCCCAATTCGCGCAGATAATCGAGTTTGGCGCTGATGCCGGGCAAATCGCCGCCGTAAAACACCAGGGGGAAAAGCTGGTCGGCGGGCGGCGGCGCGCCCCAGGCGTAGGTTTGCGGCCGATGGCCGCGAAACTCGTACTCATGGGGCTGCGGGTTGGTGGCCGGGTCGGCGTTGTGGAAGCGGTCGGGGAAGATTTGGTAAAAAACGGCCGTGTCCAACCAGCCCGGCGTTTCATAATCGGCCAGCAGGCAAAAATCGGTGGCGTCTAAGGGGATGTGGGCGGTGGGGCCAACGGCCGTATAAAACCACACGCCATCCTCCGCCTCCAAAATAAAGCGATAATGAAAATAGGGCTGGTTGACGACCACGCTGATTTCCCACCAGACGACGGGCGGCTCTTCGGCGCAGCGAACCATGGGG
>CALFEW010000819.1 GCA_937958365.1 uncultured Chloroflexota bacterium
GGCGCAGCTTGATCCGATTGAAGCGCTGCGGCATGAGTAGGGGCGTGTTCCGTAAACCGTAAACCGTAAGCCGTATTCCGTAAGCCGTAAACGGAACACGGAACACGGAACACGGAACACGGAACACGGAACACGGAACACGGAATACGGAATACGGAACACGGAACACGGAACACGAATTAACGAGGTGAACTCAGTGAAAAAATTGTTACTCTTGATGATGATCGGTTTGCTTGTTGTGTTGGCGGCCTGTTCTGCGACGGGCACGGCCGTTGTCGCCAATACCGGCAGCGCAACCGAAGGCGAAACGGCCGTCGCCCGCCTGAACGACACGTTCAACGACGCCCTGCCCATTCAATCTCAGTTGGCGGTGGGCACGCTGCAACTGGAAAGCACCGACCTGGCCGTGGACGAAACGGCGGCGGCGGAACTGCTGCCTTTGTGGCGGGCGCTGCAAAGCCTGTCCAACAGTGAAACAACGGCCGATGTGGAAATAACGGCCGTTCTCAACCAGATTCAAGACGCCATGACGCCGGAGCAAATCAGCGCCATCGCCGCTATGCAGCTTACCCAGGAAGGCATGCAAACGATGATCACCGACGGCACACTGGTATTAGGCGGCGGCGGGTTTGGGGCGAATCGTGACAGCGCCGACACCTCGGCGCTCAGCGGGCTGGCTGCGGGCGCCGGCGGTGGGCCGGGTGGCGGCCTCGGTGGCGGGATGCCCGGCGGCGGAATGCCGGCCGGCGGCGACCCCGGCGCGATGGGTGGCGGTTTCGGCGGCGATCCCGGCGCAATGGCCACGCGCATGGCGGCCACAGGCGAAGATGGCGACATATCCGCCGGTGGTTTCCAGGTGATGGCGATGACCAATTCGGTCATCCGACTGCTGGAAACGAAAACGGGCGACGTGACCATGCCCGATGGCTTTGGCCCAATGAACAGCGTCATCACGGCCGTTGCCGAAGCCACCGGCCTGAGCGAAGACGACGTGCGCACCGCTGCCGCCGAAGGCCAGACCTTCGCCGAAATCATCGAAGCCAACGGCGGCGACGTAACGGCCGTAACCGCCCAGTTGATCGAATCGTTGCAAGATTCGCCCATGCTCCAGGACCAGGACCCGGAAGAATTTGTGACCGGCCTGTTGAACGGCAGCATGAACGGCCGTCCTGGTAACTAACCCGGTTATTTGTTACCCTTGAAGCGCCTGACGGCTTACGGATTACGGAATACGGATTACGGATTACGGAATACGGTTTACGGAATACCTATTCCGTCTGGCGCAGTGAGGCGATTATGTCGAAGACAATTCTGGTAGTTGATGATAATGAGCGCCTGCGCACGTTGGTGAAAGCTTACCTGACGCAGGAAGGGTACAAGGTGGTAACGGCCGTAAACGGCCGTGACGCCCTCTTTGTGGCCCGCGAGGAAAAGCCGGACCTGATCGTCCTGGACATCATGATGCCGGAGATGGACGGCTACGAATTTATGCGCGTCCATCGCCAGGAACGGCCAACCCCCATCATCATTCTGACGGCAAAGATTGAAGAAACCGACGCTTTGTTGGGTTTGGAACTGGGCGCAGACGACTACATCGCCAAGCCGTTCAGTATGCGCATCCTGGCGGCGCGCATCCGCGCCGTTTTGCGCCGCATGGGGTTGGATTCCCCCCAGGCCGACGTGCTGCGGGTGGCGGACATTACGTTGGATCGGAACGGCCGTCTCGTCAAAGTTGGCGAGCAGTTGGTGGACCTGACCCCATCCGAGTTTGGCATTTTGTCCACGCTCATGTCCTCGCCCGGTCGCGCGTTTTCGCGCCTGGATTTGCTGGATCGCATCCAGGGCACGGCGTTTGAAGGCTACGAGCGCACCATTGACGTTCACGTGCGCAATTTGCGCGCCAAAATCGAGCCGGACCCGCGCAATCCCCGTTACGTAGAGACGATCTATGGCGTGGGCTACCGGCTGGCCGCCGAAGGCAGAAATTAACGTGCGTACGCTGGCGTTTAAGCTGACCGTTGCTTTTCTCTTTGTCGGAACGCTGGGTGTGATTCTGGTCGCTTTGTTTGTGGCGCAGCGCACCCAGGCGGGCTTCAACCAGTTCCTTTCGGACAGTTATGCGCAATCTTTAGCCACGTCGCTGGTGGTTTATTACGAAGAGAATGGCAGTTGGGATCAGGCCAGCCAGCAGTTGTTGCGCGAATACAAACCGGACCCGCGCCCACCGGAGCGCTTTGTGCCCTGGGCGCTGGTAGACCCTGAGGGGTATGTTATTTTGGGTGACGGCCGTTACCCGCCGGGGGAATTGTTAGACAGTCGTACCCTCAGCCAGGCCACGCCCCTCATCGTCAATGGGGAAACGGTGGGTCAACTGGTACAACTGCCCATAGATATGTCTGGGGAAGTACGCCTGTCACCGGAAGCCGTTTTTTTGGGCAACGTTAATACAGCCATCCTGGTGAGTTCGCTGGTGGCGGTTGCCGCGGCGTTGTTTGTGGGCGTTTTGCTGGCGCGCACCATTGCCGGGCCGATTCGCGACCTGACACGCGCGACGACGGCCGTTGCCCAGGGCGAATTAGGCTTGCAGGTAGACGTCCACAGCCAGGACGAAATCGGCGAATTGGCTGTCTCCTTCAACCAGATGAGCCGCGATCTGGCCCTGGCCAGCCGCCAGCGTCGCCAGATGACCGCCGACATCGCCCACGAATTACGCACGCCCCTCAGCATCATCCTCGGCTACACCGAATCCCTGCGCGATGGCATCTTGCCCCCGGACACCGAGACCTTCGACATCCTTCACGACGAAGCCCAGCACCTCAACCGCCTGGTGCAAGACTTGCGCACCCTGTCGCTGGCTGAAGCCGGCGAGCTATCTTTGTCTATGGACGTGGTGGCCCCCACCGATTTGTTGCGCGTCGTGGCTGCCAAATACGCCCATCACGCGGATCAGCAAGGCGTGGCGCTGCGCATTGCGCCAGAACCAGGATTACCAGATATTGAAGTGGACCCAGGGCGAATGGAGCAGGTCTTGGGAAATCTGGTTAGCAACGCGCTGCGTTACACCCCCTCAGGTGGGCATATCCTCTTGACTGCTGCCCAAACCGGGGTGGATAAAATGACGCTTCTGGTAGCAGATACCGGTGAAGGTATCTTGCCGCAAGACCTGGATCGCGTATTTGATCGCTTCTACAAGGCGGATCCGTCGCGGGCGGCGCAAAATGGGGAATCGGGTCTGGGGCTGGCGATTGTCCGCTCGCTGGTGACGATGCACGGCGGGACGATTTCGGTGGACAGCACGGTAGGCACGGGGACTACCTTTCGCATTGAGCTGCCGATTCAGGGGAAGGAAGCGAGTAACGAGTAGCAGTCGCGCCACCGGCCACCGGCTGCCGGCTAAAAGGATTCTGAGATGGGGTGCTGCACGGCCGTTTCCCCCACCACTTCTTCATACACCCGCCGCATCCGCTGCACAATAATCTCCCAATCGTACTGCAAGGCATAATACCGCGCCTGGCGGCCCAGCCGGTCACGGCACGCCTCGTCTGTCAGCAAACAGTAGATGCGCTCAGCCAGCGCCTCCGGGTCGCGGGAGGGGACGTGGAAACCGTTTTCATCGTCGCGCACCAGGAAAGCCAGACCGCCCACTTCCGAGGCGATGACCGGTGTGCCCATCGCCATCGCCTCCAGGGCCACCATACCAAAACTCTCGTAGTGCGAAGGCATGACGACCATTTCGGCAGCAGCGTAATAGTTAGGCAAAATTTCCTGGTCTTTGGCTCCTAAAAACGTCACCAGGTCGGTGATGCCCAATTCCCGGCGCAGCTCTTGCAGACGAGCCATTTCGGCGTCCGGCGTATCGGCCCAGGGGTCGCCGCCGATGATGGCCACGCAGACGCCTTTCACGGCATCGGGGCAGCGCTTTTGAATGAGGGCCATGGCGCAAAGCAGGGTGTCTATGCCTTTCAAGGGTTCAATCCGGCCGGCGAAGATGATGTTTTTGTCGTTGGGCGGAATGCCGATGTGCTTTTTGGCGATCTGTTTGGGAATAGGGCGGAAACGGTTCAGGTCTACGCCGGGCGGGATGGTGCGGACTTTGCGCATGTCGGCGCGGTATAGCCAGTTGAGCTGCGCTTCTTCGGCGGGCGTGGCCGCGATCAGGCGGTCGGCTATCTGAATGACGTGCTGCTCGCCATCAATCCGTTCTTTTGGGGCGCGCTCCGCATCGCTCTGGGCGATGCGGTTTTTCATGTGGCCGAGGGTGTGGAACATGTGGACGATGGGCACGCCCCAGGCTTCGCGCAGTTTTTCGGCGACCAGGCCGGAAAGCCAGTAGTGACTGTGGATGAGATCGTAGTGGATGCCTTCTTGAGCGGCGAAGGCCAGCACACCGGTAGTAAATTCGTCCAGGTAGTCGCCTACCTCGGCGAGGGGGATGGGTTTTTCTGGACCGGCGGGAATGTGAATGACACGGCCGTTATACCCCAAATCATGCACGATCATGGGCACGCAATCGTCTTGCGAGCGGGTGAAAACGTCCACCAGGACGCCCTGCCGGCCCAGTTCCCGGCTGAAATCGCGCACATAGACGTTCATGCCGCCGGTTTTTTTGCCGCCCAGCATTGCCAATGGGCAGGTATGCACTGAGAGAATGGCAATGCGGCGGATGGGATGTGGCTGGTTCAAAAGAGACCTCAATTTGAATGGTCAATGGTCAATTGTTAATAGTCAATTGTCCATGAGTAGCGTTGACAATTGGCTATTAGCTATTAGCGATTGACAATTCGATTCGGTAGATTTCGGTGTCTTGCGCGCCGAAGCGGTATTTGTAGGTTTCGTTGCCGCGCAGGAAGTCGAAGGTGGCACGGCCGTTGCCAATGGCATGTTCTATCGCTTTGGCCGTCAGTACAACGCCCAGGCTGAGCGCGCCAAAGGCTTCCGGGTCGAGGCCGGAGTTGTAGACCCAAATGCGCTCTTTGTAATCGAAGTTGAACAGGGCGGCGGCTTTCTGGCCGTCTACTTCCATGAATATGAGTTGCAGCGTGCCGGCGACCAGGGCGGATTGGGCGACTTCGTGGAAGGTGGCGCGACGGCCGTCGTGCAGCCAATCGCGCTTCTCAAAGGTGCTGCGTCGCAACAGGGCCAGAAAGTCATCCACCGCCTGGGTGATGTTGTCTTCCGGGCCGATGATGACCAGCCGGGCGTCGGCGGCGTCGGCGCGGCGCAGTTTGCGCTGCACCTCGCGCCGCTGTTTGCTGTCCAGCGTCTCCAGGTAAGCATCGAAGGTGGCGGGTAGGGGGATGATGGGACACACCTCGGCCAGCGTTTCGCTGCAAGCCAGGCCCAATTGGGCGGTCAGTTGGGGCAATATCTGGCGCGTGGGTGAAGCGGCCGGGACGTTGCACAATCTGGCCGTGCGCCAGGTGGGGAAATCGGGTTGGAGGAGGCGCTGCAAGACGGCCGTCCATCCCGCTTCCGCATCTTCAGGGCGGACGATCAGGTCCAGATAGTCGGTTTCTTCCACACAGCCGTTGAAGTGCAGGCAGCCGTCCACGATAAAGAAGCAGCCAATAGCCGCGAGACGGCCGTCATGCGCGCGCGCCGTGATGGTGTGCAGCGTGGCGTCTGGCGGCTGCAAATGTCGCCACCACGCCCGCTGGTAGGCAAGGGTCTGAAAAGGTGTATCGGTGATGCTTTGTCCGGCCAGTGTGTCCCACTCCCCGGCAAGCGCTGTAAAAACGTCTGGTCCAATTTGATGTTCGGTTAACATACGATTCTTCGATGTCCTCTGCCCAACAAAGCAACAGCCGACCCTGTGATTCTGCCGGATGTCGCCAGTGTCATGATTATCTAACGGCCATTATAC
>CALFEW010000820.1 GCA_937958365.1 uncultured Chloroflexota bacterium
CTTTGGCGGGCACGATGGTTTTAGGGCCAGGACCGGTCCAACCGCTCCACATGCCGTTGATGTCCAAAGTAGGCCGGGCGGAGATGCGTTCGCGGATGTTGTAGTTGGCGTCGCCCCAAACGGCCGTTACCCCCGTAGACTGCTTGTACTGTTCCTCGGTCAGGTCGGTCTTGGCGATCATCGCCCGTTCCTCGGCCGTCAGCGGAACCACGTCATCGTAAAAACCGGGCACGGCGATGGTGTTGTCCGGGTTATAGAGCTTGCCCAAAATTTCCACCAACGCCAGGGCAGGGTTATGCACCGCGCCGCCCCACAAGCCGCTGTGTAGATCATCCGTCGGCCCCTGGACCTCGATTTCGAGGTAGGTCATGCCGCGCAGACTGTGCAGAATCGCCGGTTCTTCGATAGACCGCATAGACGTGTCGCTGATGATGCACACGTCGGCCAGCAGCAGGTCCAGATGTTCTTTGATAAAGGGGACGAGGTTGGGCGAAGAGACTTCTTCTTCACCTTCAATGAGGAACTTCACGTTAACCGGCGCGTGACCGGCCGTTTGCAGATAAGACTCCAGCGCTTTGACGTGGATGAACAATTGCCCCTTGTCGTCGGTTGCGCCGCGGGCGTAAATCTTGCCGTCTTTCTCCACCGGCTCAAAGGGTGGCGTCAACCAGCCATCGGCCATCTCGGCCGGCACGACATCGTAATGTCCGTAAACCAGAACCGTCGGTTTGTCTGGTCCTGCGCCCAGCCATTCGCCGTAAGCGACGGGATAACCGGCCGTCTCCATGACCTGAACGTTTTCTAGCTTTAAGTCGCGCATGTGGGCGACCAGCCATTCGGCGGCGCGCCGTACGTCGGCGGCGTGGGCCGGATCGGTACTGACGCTGGGAATGCGTAGTAGTTCATGAAGTTCCTGACGAAATTGCTCGGCATTTGTACGTGAGTATTGACGCGCGGTATCACTTAACTGTGTCATAACATGTTTTCCCTCTTGAAACTGACTTTAAAAAATAAAGTGATTCACAAAAGATACAATGCCATCGTGATGCATCTATGAAATGAGGTAAGTCATGTGCACTTTTTTAGTGCCGAAATCCAGCACGTGATGGCTCAAGATTGTAACAACCGAAAATAGACTCGTCAAATTGGGATAAAATCGCAAAAAGTCACCGAAAACGCAAAACGGCCGTTTCCCCCTCATTCCTAACCCATCAGGAAGGGAAACGGCCGTTTTGCCAGGCCACACAATGATTGAGAAACTATTCGGTCTTCGGTTCCGGCTCCAGATACCCCCCGCGCACCGTACCGCCCAACACGATACCGGCCGTCACCAGGACAAGGTTTTTGATGATGTACTGCCCTTCCATCGTCAGGCCAAAGGGAAAAGAGGTCCACACCTCATGCGGCAAAATGAGCAGCGGCAGCATCGTGCCCGGCATCTGCAAAAAGAGCAGCAGCAGCGTCAGTCGCATGTAGCGACCCACCAGCAGCCCCAAACCAATCGCCATCTCCCAGATCGCCAACACCGGAATGAACAAATCTGGGTCAACAAAAAAGATCGTCTGGCGCACCAGGTCTTCGGCCGGGCTGAGATTGGGAAACAATTTGAGCGCGCCAAACCAAAAGAAGATGATGCCCAACCCAATCCGCAGCAGCGTCAACCCATAGCGGGCCATCCAACGGGTAATTTGAGCATCCACCGTATTGAACTGTCTCTCGAATGTTTGATTTTTGAGCATGGTAGCATTCCTTTTTCTGGAACTTCTCGGAGGTTTTTGAGCCTCCAGGAAGTTGTTTTTATATTTGTGATAATATGCACAATAATACCTGTAGTTTAACCAACCACCGGCCAACTGTCTACAACCGAAAGAATAGTTCTCATCTGGCAATCAGATAGGCTTTTGCCCACCCATTTGGGCAGGTTTGGGGCTTGACTGAACGTTCAATCAAGAGTATGCTTTCACTTGATTGAACGTTCAATTAATGCAACTGGCTCTTGAGGATTTCGTGGGGTTGGTGTAGCGAGTGGCGATTGGCAAGTGGCGAGTCCAGAGTGATAACCCGTTACCCACCACCCCATTAGTTCCTCAAGACCCCTATAACTATTGGAGTGACATCTCAATCATCAGGGGAATCACCGGGGTTTGCCGCTACCGTCACGGCCCTCTTTAGCCCCGTTTACGGGGCGTCGTTTTTTAGCCTGGGGCTTTAGCTCCAGGC
>CALFEW010000821.1 GCA_937958365.1 uncultured Chloroflexota bacterium
CCCTGGAAGCCGCCCGCCAGGGCGTTGTGGCCGTTGGCCTCTTCGGCGTAGCCCAGTTCCGCCAAACGGGGGTTGCCCACCATCAGGTCGCGGGCAATGAGGGCCATCTTCACTGAGACTTCCCAATCGCTGTCCTGCTGCTCGCGGGTGCGTTTGTGCTGCGGCGAGTTGTAATCTTTGCCTTCCGGGCAGTTGGCTTTGGTCCAGGCCAGCGCCTTCTCGTATTCGTCGGGGTCGTAGATGTTCTGATCCATGCGGCGGGCGAACTCGGTCATGTCTATGGTTTCCACGCGCATCCCCAGATAGCTCTCGAAGAAGGGCTGGTCTACGATGGAACCGGCGATGCCCATGGAGACGCCGCCCATCGCCAGGTAGGATTGGCCGCGCATGGCGGCGGTGGCTAATCCGGCTTTGGCGAAACGCAACAGCTTTTCTTGCACGTCGGCGGGGATGGTGGTATCGCCGCTGTCCTGGACGTCACGGCCGTAAATACTGAACGCCGGGAGTCCTTTCTGCGCATGGGCGGCCATCACTGCCGCCAGATAGACCGCGCCAGGGCGCTCGGTGCCGTTGAAGCCCCAGACAGCTTTGGGGATGAGGGGGTCCATGTCCATCGTTTCCGAGCCGTAGCACCAGGCGGGGGTAACGGTGATGGAGAGGCCGACGCCTTCACGCTGGAATTTAACGGCCGTTTCCGCCGCCTCTTTCACGCCACCAATACAGCTATCGGCGATGACGCATTCCACGGGCAGGCCGTTGGCGTGGCGCAGGTTGGCGCTGAGGAATTCGGCCACGGTGCGGGCCATCGTCATGGTGGTCTCTTCTAACGATTCGCGCACGCCCCGGCGACGGCCGTCAATCGCCGGCCGAATGCCAATCTTCGGCGGGCTGCCACTCAAACGATTTTGCGGAGGATTGATATTCATCGGTTCATGGCTCCTTTTTTTCACAGATTGTGCAGACTGTTTTAATGAAAAGATGACGTTGGAATGGCTGTCATTCTGACGAGTCTTCGAGGAAGAATCCCCTTATTGCCGACGTAAGGGGATTCTTCGCTCCGCGGACTCCGCTCAGAATGACAATTCAGCCCATCCCTATCTTCAATCTGTGAAATCTGCGGATTAATATCCTCTTTTCGCCTTCACCTGAGCTTCCACCCAGGGATACGTTTCGGCAATGCCTTGTTTGAGGTAGTAGTTGGCTTGCCAGCCGGTGGTGTAGATACGTTCGTTGCTGAAGTTGCGCGACTGCACGCCGACGGGGCCTTGAATGTGTTTGACGTGAATCTTTTTACCAGCGACCTCGGCCACGGCGTCTACCAATTCATTCACACTGACATATTCGGGGCAGCCAATGTTGACCGCGCCAATCAGGTCGGAGTGCATGAGGCGATAGATGCCGTCTACCATGTCGGCGACGTAAGTGTAAGAGCGAACGGCCGTGCCGTCGCCCCATATCTCAATCGTGCCACCATCTTCCACTTCGGCCACCTTGCGGCAGATGGCCGCCGGGGCCTTTTCGCGCCCGCCGGTCCACGTGCCATACGGCCCGTAGCAGTTTTGGAAGCGGGCAATGCGCACCGTCATGCCCTGATTGCGCTCGTAGGCCATTGCGATGCGCTCGGAATATAGTTTTTCCCAGCCATATTCGTTGTCCGGGTTGGCCGGAATCGCTTCCGCTTCGGTCATTTCCGGCTCGCCGGGCTGCATGTCGCGGTACACGCACACCGACGACGAGAAGAAGTAACGCGGCACGCCCAATTCGGCCGCCTGATGGGTCATGTGGATGTTGATCAGGGCGCTGTTGTGCATGATTTCGCACTCGGCGGAGTGGATGAAACCCATGCCGCCCATGTCGGCCGCCAACTGATAGACCTCGTCGAACGTGCCGTCGTTCAGCGTCAGCGCCGTGCGGCAGTTGGCTTCCTGGCGCAAATCGAGAACCAGAAATTCGTCAGCGGCCGTTGCCCGGTACTCATGCGCCTTAATGTCCACGCCACGCACCCAATACCCCTCATCCTTCAACTTCTGAACCAGATGGCCGCCGATAAACCCACCAGCGCCACAAACAAGTGCTGTTTTCATATTTCTAAATAACCTCTTGAGTTTTATAGGGGAGATTAGAGATTAGAGATTGGAGATGCACAATCTCTAATCTCCAATCTCATTCTTTATTCATGCTCGCGCCGCGCAATCACGCGCACCGCGTTTTCAATGGATTGGTCGGAGACCAAAATCATG
>CALFEW010000822.1 GCA_937958365.1 uncultured Chloroflexota bacterium
TTTCAGGCTGATGCCTTCAGTTCTAGCTTGACGTCGGCAATGGGCAGAGCCAGTGAGAATATGGCGCCGCCGCCGGGACGGTTTTGTGCCCAGATACGGCCGTGATGCGCCTCCACAATTCCCTTGGCAATAGATAAACCCAGCCCCGTTCCGCCCACGCCGCCGGGGTCCAGCCGGACAAACTTGGTGAAAATGTGGTCCAGTTCCCCTTCCGGGATGCCCGGTCCGCGATCTTTGACCGCCAGGACCACCGTCTGCTGCTCTTGATACGCCTCGATTTCGATCAATTCGTCGGCGGGCGCATACTTCACGGCGTTGTCCACCAGATTCATAAGCGCCTGCATCATGAGGGTCAGGTCAATCGAAACCGGCGGCAGTGCATCGGGAATGGCGCGTTTGACGGAACGGCCGTGCAGACGATTAGGCATTTGCGCCAGCGTCGCGCCCACCAATTCCTGTACGTCGTAAGGCTGGCAAACCACCCGCATCGCCCCCGACTCCAGGCGCGTCATGTCCAGCAAATTCCCCACCAGCCGATTCAGCCGCAGCGCCTGTTCCCAGGCGGTGTAGATCAGGTCACGCTGGGCGGCTTCGCTGAGCAAATCGGCGTCGTCCAACAGACTGCTCAGCGAACCGGTGATGGAAGCCAGCGGCGTGCGCAAATCGTGGGAAATGGAGTTCAGCAGGGTCGTTTGCAATTTTTCGGTTTCTTCCCGCAGCCGGACCTGGCGGGCCTGCTCGGCCAGGTAGGCTTTGGCCAGCGCCAGGGCTATCTGGCTGGCAAACGAGGTCAGCAAACGCTGCTGTTCACCGGCAAAATCCGCCGGTTGGCCTGAGGTAAACTCCACGGACATCACGCCAACAATCTGCCCGGAAGTACGCAAAGGCAGATAGTAGCCCGTCACGCCGGCCAGGGTGTTGGTAAAGCGCCCGGCCGGCTGTCCATGACGAAAGACCCAATCGGCTACCGCGTGCTCGTCGGGTTCCAGGTGGATGGTGGCCGAGGTGGCATGAACAGCCAG
>CALFEW010000823.1 GCA_937958365.1 uncultured Chloroflexota bacterium
CAAATACTTACTTTTCATCGTAAAATCTCCTCTCTAGCTCTTTGGTTTTCTTGAAATTGGGGCTAAACCCCGGGAACTTGATGTATTGCTGCCTGCACGTTGTAAACTGCTTTTCCGATAAGTTCATACCATAAGTGTTCTCCTTCGGGTGAATTTGAACGGCCGTTTCCCACCATCCTGCCTCTCATTCCTCTTCCAGATTGATGAGAATCTTGGTAAAACCGGCCGGGTTGCTATCCCAGGCGGCAAACGCCTGGGCTGTAGCTGAAAATGGGTAGGTGGCGCTGATGAGGTCGCGGAACGGCCGTTCCCGCCGTTCCAACATCTTGATCACCGCCGGAAACACGCGCAAAGCGTTGCGCGAGCCGAGAATGTCCAGCTCTTTGCGCACAAAATCGGTCGTGTCATAGGTTACCACGTCTTTGGCGTAACCCACGTACACCACGCGCCCGGAATAAGCGACCGCGGCCACCGCCAGCCGGAAGGTGTCCGGCAGCCCGACAGCTTCAATCGCCACGCTGACCCCTTCGTTGTGCGTCAGGCGGGCCACTTCGGCCAGCACGTCCTGGGTTTGCGAGTTGATCAGGTGCTGCGCGCCAAATGTTTGCGCCGTCGCCAGCTTGGCGTCATCCACGTCTACGGCGATGACCGTGGCCCCTTTGCGGGCGGCGGCGACCATCACGCCAATGCCAATGGCCCCGCAGCCGATGACCAGCACGGTATCAATTTCGCTGATACGGCCGCGATTGGCGGCGTGGTAGCCCACGCTCAGCGGTTCCACCAGGGCCAGCTCTTCCAGCGATAAAATCTCGCTGGCGAACACCTGGCTGTAATGGATGGCGAAGCGGCGGCGCATGGCCCCGTCGCGCTGCACGCCGAGGGTCTGGTTGAACTGGCAGCAGTTGGGACGGCCGTTGCGGCAAGAGGGGCAAATACCACAGGCGGTGTAGGGCGAGAGCATGACGTTGCTGCCCAGACGGATGGCGTCCGGCACGGCTTCGCCTTTGGCAGTGATGACGCCGCTGACTTCGTGGCCGGGGATGCGCGGGTAACTGACCAGGGCTAGCTTGCCGCGATAGCTGTTCAGATCCGTGCCGCACAGGCCGATGGTGTGAACCTCAATCAGCACGTCTTCCGGGCCGACGTGAGGTTCGTCTACTTCAATGATGGCGATTTGCCGGGGTTGTTGCAGTGAGATGGCTTGCATGATGTTAGTGAACTCCATAAATGCGAGCGGCCGTTGTGCCGAAGACGGCATCGAAGACGGCATCGAAGACGGCATCGAAGACGGCCGTTTGCTCCGCTTCTGATAATTGGGCCACATAGTCGGCCACCAGCCCCACCACCTGTTCATAGCTGCCCGCTGCCGTACACACCGGCCAATCCGAGCCAAACATCAGCCGGTCTGGGCCAAAGGCGGCAAACACCACGTCCAGGTACGGCCGAAAATCGGCGGGCTGCCAGGTCTGCCAGTCTGCTTCTGTCACCATGCCGGAGACTTTGCAAGCGACGTTGGGGTAGGCGGCCAAACGGCGCAAATCTTCGGCCCAGGGCGATAAAACGCCCGCCTTGATGAACGGTTTGGCGAGATGGTCTAGCACAAAGGGCTGATTGGGAAACTGGGCGACCAGTTCACAGGCGGCCGGCAAATGTTTGGGGAACAGCAGCAAATCGTAGACCAGATTGTAGTCGGCCAGCAGGCCGAGGCCGCGCCTGAAATCTTCGCGCAGCATAAAGGCATCGTCCGGTTCGTCGTGGATGACGTGGCGCACGCCGACCAGTTTGGGGTTTTCGGCCAGTTCGTCTAGCTGCTGACGCAGCCCGGCGCTGCACAAATCCACCCAGCCAACCACGCCCTTGATGAATGGGTTGGCGGCGGCCAAATCCAGCAGCCAGCGGGTTTCTTCCATTGTCTGGCGGGCCTGGACGGCGATGGTTCCGTCGAAGGCGGTGGCGGTGAGCAACGGCCGTAAATCTTCCGGCAAATGATCACGTTGCAGCCGTTCCATGCCGGCTCCCATCCAGCCATACTCGCGGGCATTGTACTGCCAGAAATGTTGATGGGCGTCCAGTTTCATCGCAATCTCAATTATTCTCCGGGCGGCCGCTGAGCCAGCTTTTGTTGTGGATGGGGGCGAGGATGGCCTGTACTTCGGCCAGTAGCTCCGGGTCAGGTGGATTTTCCGCCCATTTGACGTTTTTAGCCATATTTTCGGGGTCGGCTGTGCCCACCATGGTGGTGGTGATGCCGGGATGGGCCAGCGAAAATTGCAAGGCCAACCCGGCGACGTTGACGCCCCGCGCGCGGCAGTGGGCGGCGGCCTGAGCGCAGGCGGCCCGCACGTCGGCCGGGGCCGGATGCCAGTCGGGCGCGCCCCGGTCGGTGAGCAGGCCCATGCTCAATGGCGAGGCGCTAATCACGCCGATGCCTTTGGCGTGGAAGTAGGGCAGTTTGTCGGCCAGGGCGGTGTCGTTGAGGCTGTAGCGGCAGTAGGAGAGGATGGTGTCTACGGCCGTTTGTTCCGCCACAATCTCAAACGCCTTTAGCGGCAGCCCGGTAATGCCCACAAAACGCACTTTGCCCGTTTCCTGCAAGCGCCGCAGCGCCGGAATCGTCTCGTTGACCACCTGATTCAAATCGCCAAACTCAATATCGTGGCATTGGATAATGTCCACGTATTCCACGTTCAGACGGCGTAGGCTCTCATCCACGCTCGCCGTCACCCGCCCGGCGGAAAAATCAAAGGTATCTTCGCCGTAACGGCCCACCTTCGTTGCCAGATAATACCGGTCGCGCGGAATCTCTTTAAGCGCTTTGCCCAGCACCGTTTCCGCCAGCGTCAGCCCGTAATAAGGCGATACGTCAATCAAGTTAATGCCTGAATCCAGGCACATATGCACGGTGCGGATGCCTTCCGCTTCATTGACTTTGCGAAAGACGTTGCCCAGCGACGACGCGCCAAAACTTAGCGCCGATACCTTTAAGCCCGTCTGTCCTAATTCCCGATATTCCATTACTCACTTCCTGCTTCTTGAGGGGGGCGACCGCTGGACTGCCGGACGAGAATTTCAACCGGCAGAATAATATTTTGCACTGTTTCCGGCCCTTCGTTTGCCAACCGGGCTACCAAAAGTCGGGTGGCGCGGTAGCCCATCTCGTAGGCGGGCTGCGCCGCTACCGTCAGAAACGGCATCGGGTTGATGGCGACCGGGATGTCGTCGAAGGAGACGACGGAAATATCTTCAGGAACCTGAATGTCCATGTCGCGCAGCGCCCGCAGTGCGCCATTGGCAATGAAATTGTTGACGGCCAGGAAAGCTGTAGGGCGGGGCGTCGTTTGTAGGGCGCGCTGCACCATTTCATACCCTAGCATCTGGCTGAATTCGCCCCAATACACGTTGGCCGCGTTGTGCGGCAGGTTCGCTTCATTGATTGCCTGACAAAACCCGGCCACACGCTGGCTGGAAGTGGACACATTCTTCGGCCCGGACAAAATTGCGATGTGCCGGTGTCCTAGTTCGATGAGATAGCGCGTCAACTGGTAAGCGCCGCCTACCGAGTCGCCTTGAATCACGTCCACTTCGGCGTCGTTGACTTCGCGATCCAAAACCACAACCTTGACGCCCTGGTTTTTAATATTTTCCACGATGTTTGAGGTGCTGCTGCTGGGTACTAACAAAATACCGTCAATGCGCCGTTTCAAAAGCATCGTCAGGTATTGGGCCTGTTTTTCTTCGGATTCGTCGGTATTGCAGAGGATGACGCTGTAACCGGCTTCTTGCGCCGCGTCTTCGACGCCACGCGCCAGGGTGGTCCAAAAGGGGTTGGTGATGTCGGTGAGGACGAGGGCCAGGGTGTTGGTCTGGTTGAAGCGCAGGCTCGGACCTAGCATGTTGGGCACGTAGCCCAGTTGGGAGATAGCTGCTTCAACCCTGGCTCGCGTTTCCTCGCGCACGTAGCCGGAGTTGTTGATGACGCGGGAAACAGTCATAGGAGCAACGCCAGCTTGTTTGGCAACATCACGGATAGTGGGCATCAATTCTCCTCTTCCTCGCAACATGTTATGGGTAACATGTTATGCGTAACATTATATGTTTTTCACAAAGATTGTCAACAGTGGATTGGATAAAACGGTCAGGATTTTTCTCTGGACCGAAGCCAGACCGCTGACATTGCGGAAGATACTGGAGAGTGGCGAGTCTTTAATCTTCAATCTTTAGACTCAAGCGGTGGGAGCGGCGATATTGGCGGCGTTGGCATGGTATAATCTGTTGGGGTTGAATGGGGCGGCGGGAGGAACGGCCGTTCTGGAACGCGGACAGGTGCAAAGCCTGCGTTCACAGGGAACCAAAACCACTCCGGCAGCGTCTTTTACAACAGCACGCCCTTTGTCCCTTATGTCCCTTTGTTCCTTTGTATAACAGGAGACCATCATGACCAAAAACGCCAAAATCATCCTCATCCTTGTCCTCGTTGTCCTCATCGGCGGGCTGGCCGGATTAAGCTGGTACTACGCCAACCTGCCCGACCACCTCAGCCAGCACGAAACCATCATCATCGGCCAGACCGACCTGGTTCCCGGCAGCGACGCCGCCCTGCGCGTGGCCGTGCGCGACAGCCGCGACGCCGCCCCGCTGACCGGCGCAACGGTGAACGTGATGCTGCAAGCGCCCGGCGGCGCGGCGCAAACCGTCTACACCGGTCAGACCGACAACCTGGGCACGGCCGACGTGACCTTCACCGTGCCCGACGATGCCCAAAGCGACTACACCCTCATCGTCGAAACCGCCTCCGATTTAGGCGAAGACCACGTGGAACGCCCTATCACCCTCAGCCGCGACTATCGCGTTCTGCTCAGTACCGACAAACCGCTCTACCAGCCCGGTCAGATCATCCATTTGCGCGCCCTGGCGCTGAGTACCTTTGATCGCGTGCCCGCCGCCGGCCAGGAATTGCAAATCGCCATCGCCGACGGCAAAGGCAATACCGTCTTTCGCCAGACCGTCAGCACCTCCGATTTTGGCGTTGCCAGCGCCGATTTCCAGCTTGCCGGGGAAGTCAACACCGGGCCGTACAAAATCACGGCCGTTCTCGGCGGCACCTCCTCCGAAAAAACCGTCACCGTGGAACGCTACGCCCTGCCCAAATTCGACATGACCCTCACCACCGAACGCGCCTACTACCGCCCCGGCGACGTGGTGCGTGGCAGCCTCAGCGCCGTCTACTTCTTCGGCAAGCCAGTGGCCGACAGTCCGGTAACGCTGGACGGCTTCACCTTCGACTTCGAGCGCCAGGACGCCCTCGCCTTGCAAGGGACGACCGACGCCCAGGGCAACTATGAATTTGAGTTTACGCTGCCGTCGTTTATCGCCGGGAGCGATTTGGAAGGCGGGCTGGGCGCGTTTTACCTGCAAGCCAGCGTCACCGACCAGGCCAATCAGACCGAAGCCAAGCAGTTGTCGCTGCCGGTGTCGGCGCAAGGGCTGATCATTGAGGCGATTCCCGAAGGCGGGCAGTTCCGCGCCGGGGTGGAGAATTTGCTCTACGTGCTGGTCAGCACGCCGGATGGCGCGCCCGCCCCGGCCGATCTAACGGTGGCGTGGCAGAGTGAGGGGCTAGAGGCCACGGCCGTTACCAACGCCTACGGTCTCGCCCAATTCCCCATTACCCCCACCAGCCCCTACCAACAAGTCACCATCACCGCCAGCGACGCGCAAGGGCGCCGCGCCAGCCAGACTTTCTACTTCGATGGCAGCTACCAGGCCGAATCGGTACTGCTGCGCCCCGACAAGCCCATCTATCAGGTGGGCGAGACGATGAATCTGGTGATCCTCACTTCGGCGCAGAGCGGCGCGGTCTATCTGGACATCATCCGCGAGGGGCAGACCATCAGCACCCGCGCCCTGCCCATCACCGACGGCCAGACGCTAACGGCCGTTGACATACCCCCCGACTTCTTTGGCACACTGGAACTGCACGCCTACAAAATCTTGCGCGATGGCACCATCGCCCGCGACACCCGGTTGGTACTGGTGGACGAGGCCAACGATCTGGCCCTCACCCTGTCACCGGATCAAGCGGAATATCGGCCGGGGGATACGGCCGTTCTCACCATCCACACCGCCGGGCAAACGGGCGAAGGGGTGGCCTCCGCCATTGGGCTGGCGGTGGTGGACGAGGCCGTCTTCGCCCTGGCCGAGCAAGACCCCGGCTTCGCCAAACTCTACTTCATGCTGGAGCAA
>CALFEW010000824.1 GCA_937958365.1 uncultured Chloroflexota bacterium
CGCCCGACGGATTGAAGCTGGTGATCCGCCAGAGGCCGGGCTGCTGCTCCAGCCATTGCACCAGTTGCGGCTTATAGTCCAGCAGCGCCGGGTCTACGGCCGCGTGAAACCCCCAATTCGCCAGGAACAAATCCAGCACAATGACGATGGCGGCTAAGAGTTCCCATAACGGCCGTTTGCCCACCAGCGGCACAGGGAACGTAATCGGGGAACGGCTGACACCCAGCACGACACCCGAAGCCATCAGCATTGAACCCAGGATGAAAAACTGACGATATTCAAAGCTGTAAAAAGCGCGGGCGCTGTCGAAGCCATTGGTTGCCAGCGCCATGCCCAAGAAGATACGCTCTACAACCGGTTCGATTTGCGGGTAAAGCCATTTAGACGCCCATAAACCGCCCAACAACAGCAGCCCACCCCAAAACGCCACAGCCGCCAAAAAGGTGATGAGTGACGGCCGTGTACGCAGGAAGAATAAAGATTGAAGATGGAAGATGGAAGATTGAGAAGAAGACGCCGATCTTTGATCTTCAATCTTTCGCTCCCGCGTCAGCGCCAGATAATCCGCCCCAAAGCCCGCCAGCGCCGCCACGCACAAAGTCAATGGGAAAATCCAGCGGAACGGCGTGTGCAACTGGTTGATAAACGGCAGCCCATAATACAAAATCGCATACAACGGCGTGCCGAAAATAAACGCCAGCGAGAAAAAAGTGATCACCACAAAAAAAACCGTCTGGCTCCGCCGCTCCCCGCTCCGAAATCCGAAATCCGAAATCCGAAATCCCAAAATTGCCAGCAGCAGCGGCAAAATCCCCAAATAAATCGCCCCCTCGACGTAATTCTTGAAGTCCCATTCGTTATGGGTGCGCGGATTGCCCAAATAATCGGCCGTATAGGCCACTTGCTCGCCCGTAAAAACGTCCTGGTAGCTGTGGTAAGCCGGGTTGCCGAAGAAATTGGGCAGCGCCAGCGTCAGGATGCGCCGCGCCGGGAAAGCCCAGCCGCGCACCTCCTCAAACGACGCCGACCCTTCGCGGAAGTTCATCTGCCCCACTTCAAACAGAGGAACCAACTGCACCGCCCCCAACAGCAGGCCGATGAGGACCATGCCGGAGAGCCAGATGATGGGTTTGAGGAGGGTGTCCCGTAAACCGTGAGCCGTATTCCGTGTTCCGTGTTCCGTGTTCCGTGTTCCGTGTTCTGTATGTTCCGCGTTGCGTTCACGGTTTACGGTATACGGCTTACGGAATACGCCACTCGCCAACCGCCACACCGCATACAAAGCCATCATCAGCAGGGTGTAATAGGTAATCTCCACGTGCCCGGCAAAAATCTGCATTCCCAACGCCGCCGCGCCCACCGCCAGCCAGACAATCTTCAATCTTACGTCTTGAATAATCTTCTCAATACAGCCCAACAGCAAGGGCAGCCACACGGCCGCGGCGATGATCATGGGGAAAACGGCCGTGCTAATCACCATAAAGCCCGCGCCCTGATACACCAGCCCGGCCAGCGCCGCGCTGCCCCGCCGCATCCGCAAAATGCGCCCAAAGACGTACATCAACGCCCCGGCCAGCCACAACTGGCTCAGCGCAAACCAGCCATACGCCTTCGCCAGCGGCAGCGCCAGGAACAGCACACCAAACGGGTAATAAGCCGAATGCTGCCCGGCCGCCAAAAAAGGCGCGCCCGCAAACAAATTGGGGTTCCACAATGGAATCTCCCCGCTTTGCAGCGACGAAAGAACAAAACGCTTCCAGGGATAATTTTGGATGATCAGGTCGGTGATGAGGTGATTTTGTGGCGTTTCCGCGCCCAACGTGGCCGCCGCCGCCGACCAGGGCGCCCATTGGAACAGATTATCGGCCGGCAGCATGGTGCGCCCACCCAGCGTCACGCTGCCATACAGCAAAAGCGGCAAGAACAAAAACCCCGCCAGAATGAAGAAGTCCGCCTTATAGGCGCTTAGACGTTTCATGCCACAAACAAAATCAGGGCTATTGCTAGCCCTGATCACCTTTTCTAAACTTGTGAGCCGGCAAAAATCCGACCATGTACGGGATTGTATCTGAAAGCTGTCACTCCTTCACGACTTATCCCACACGTTCCTGCAACGAAGCAAACAACGATTCCATGTCGCTAAACCGATGTTCCCGCGACGAGACGCTGTTCACCCGCACCATCAACCGCTCCGCTTCCGGCATTTCGTGCAAACGCTGACGTTCCAACGCCGGGTAAAAGTATTGGATCGAAGGCTGCAAACGAACCAGACAGCGCTCCGCCACCTTTTTGCATCGGTCAGACGTCGTAATCACCACAAAGTCGCCATTGTCCGTATGACCAACAAAATCGTTGCCGCCGCCGCTTTCTTGCACGGCATTGGTAATCATCAATGTGACCGCTCGTGAAACGTCGTCGGCCGCGACAAAACCATACCGGTCACGGAACTTATCCAGGCCATGAATGCCGGCCAACACAACGCCCCAATCCGGCTGACGGGCCATTTGCTCCAGGCGCTCTACCACCAACTGCCCTTCCGGCAGCCCGGTGACCGGATTAAGCAGCGTACTCAGGCGCGAACGGCGCAAAGAATTACGCACGCGCAGCCGCAGTTCCTGGATGTCGAAGGGTTTGGTAATGTAATCTACGGCGCCTAGCTCCAAACCGGCCAATTTATCTTCGCGCTCACGCTTTTCGGTTAAGAAAATGACGGGGATGTTTTGGGTACGGCGTGAATGGCGCATACGCCGGCAAACTTCATATCCATCAATGTCCGGTAAGCGGATGTCCAGCACGACTACGTCGGGCACATCGGCGCTAATCGCCGCCACAGCATCCTCACCCCGCATGGCGTTGGTTACCACGTAACCCTGCGCCCGGAAATAGGCGCTTAACATTTCTGCCAAATCCAAATCGTCTTCAACGATAAAGATTTTTTGTTGTTTTTCTTTTGATCCGTCAGCCACTAGCAAACTTCCTTGGGTTTTGACGAAGATAAACCGAATCTAAACGGGTTTTGCACGCCAAGAGCCGGCGACGGGCAGCCGCCGCTAAGCAGCCTATTTGATTGGTTCTTTATCAATACGAATGACGCCGGTCTTGGCGCCCATAGCAATACATTCGACAGGATTCACGCGAAATTCCAACCCGCCACTGATCCAGCGCAGGGTTTCCTGGAGGATGCCCACGGCAATATGGCAGGCCGGGCGATCTGATTCTACGCCCCAACACATGGAGCAGCGGTCAATGTAATAGAGGAAATGATCGTCAAATTCCTCAAAGCGACTGGTTTGATCACTAAATTGGGTAAAGATTCGGGCAACGGCCGGAATACCAATTCTCAGTTTTGTTTGCAGCGGCAAAATTTTGAAGGCCAGGTCGCCGACGCCGGCCAACGCGCCAAACGTCTTTAAGCCCCGCGAGAAGATGGCCCGACCGCCGCGCAAAGCCAGGCCACGCCCACCACGTGGTCCATAAATATCTTCCAGTCCTCTATTCAGGTTGGAGATATAGGCAAAATCGAATTCTCGTTCCAGATTATCCGGCGGTAAATCTGTAATGAACTGGCGCATCTCAACGAGGTTGAGCAGGGCATTTAGACCATTGCGACCCATCACCTCTTCCATGGAAATCAATAAGATACGCGCCATCTTATTGGGGTAATAATAACCGCTCATGGGAACTAAATCTCTCACGACAACCTCCAGACGCTACTTTTCAGGTGGTAGAATGACATAAGTATAGCAACTGGCGATTGATTCACCAACAGCTATGAGATTGAGAAGGGCAATTTAGGAATAAGGTCATGTTAAATATCCCTGACTGCGAAAGATACCACACGCATTTTGCCTTGTCAAAGTAACTGATAGGTAAAGGATTTTGTTATAATGGCGGGCAGTGAGCGGTAACATATGGCCCGTTCTAACCACCGCTTTGGATAAGGAGCAGACCGGTATGGCGCAGGCGCAGATGTTTTTTCCACCTGATTTTCGTTGGGGCACGGCCGTTTCCTCCCATCAAGTCGAAGGCAATAACACAAACAATGATTGGTGGGCCTGGGAACAGCAAAACGGCCGTATCCTCCACCACGATAAATCCGGCCTGGCCTGCAACTGGTGGGAAAACGCCGAAACCGATCTGGACGCCGCCGCCGAGATGGGTCTCAACGCCCAGCGCATCTCCATCGAATGGAGCCGCGTCGAGCCGGAACCCAGCGCCTTCAGCGCCGCCGCCCTGGCGCGCTACCGCGATATCCTGACGGCCATGCACGACCGCGGCATTGAGCCGATGGTTGCCCTGCACCACTTCAGCAACCCCCTGTGGCTGGTGGAAAAGGGGGACTTCAACGTAGACGTGGTCGTGGACTATTTCCAGCGGTACACCGCCAAAGTGGTAGACGCCCTGGGCGACCTCATCCCCAAGTGGATTACCTTCAACGAGCCGATGGTGTACGTATTCATGCGCTACATGGCCGACGATTTTCCCGCGCCGGGCAAACGGGGCATCAGTCCCGGCTTTCAGGCGGTGCGCCACATGATGCACTGCCACGCCGCCGCCTACCACACCATCAAGGCCAGCTACCCGGCAGCCCAGGTGGGCCTCGCCAAAAGTATGCAGGTGTTTGCCCCCCGGTTAGGCGGCAACTGGCTGGATAGCTGGATGGCGAAGCGCGTAGAGAGTGTGTTTAACGATTTGTGGCTGGATAGTCTGGCGACGGGGCAGTTGAAACGGCCGTTTGGCCGTGGCCGCATCCCGAATTTAGCCGGCTCCTTCGACTTTCTCGGCGTCAACTACTACACCCGCTTCCGCATCAAATTCCCACCCGGCAAAGAATTTGTCGTGCGCGATTGGGGCGACGAGGCCATCGTCAGCGATGGGGCTTATGGCGAGGTGTACCCTGCCGGCCTGTTCCAGGTGATGAAACGCGCCGTTCGCTACAACAAACCCATTTACATCACCGAAAACGGCCTGCCCGACATGGCGGATAAGATACGGCCGTCTTTCCTCCTCACCCACCTGCGCGAAGTGTGGCGCGCCGTCAGCTTTTGCTTCCCGGTGATGGGCTACTACCACTGGAGCCTGGTAGACAATTTTGAATGGCACAACGGCTGGAGCCAACGCTTCGGCCTCATCGAAATGGACCCGGATACTCAGGCCCGCCGCTGGCGGCCCAGCGCCCACCTGTACCAGTCAATCTGCCGGAGCAACAGCATCAGCAGCCACATGGCCGCGCAATATGCCCCCGAACTTATGGGCACCCTTTTCCCCGGCAATGCGCCAGTCAAAATATAGGCCCAGGCGGCAAATTTTACCCGGTCCTAGACTAATGGTTGCCGGGCAGGGTGTGGTATAATCAGCATTCTGAGATCAATTTTTCTGGGAGAGTAAGAGATGTCTGGACATTCAAAATGGTCGACGATTAAGCATAAAAAAGCGGCCACTGATAAAAAGCGGGGCAAGATTTTCACCCGATTAGCTTCCGAACTCACTATGGCGGCTCGTGAAGGTGGCGGCGACCCGAGTTTCAATAACCGACTGGCGCTGGCGGTTGAAAAGGCCAAAGCCTCCAATATGCCCAAAGACAACATTGAACGGGCTATCAAACGCGGCACAGGCGAATTGGAAGGCAGCGAGCTTCACGAAATGATGTATGAAGTCTATGGCCCCAACGGCATTGGCATTCTTGTAGAATGCCTTACCGACAATAAAAACCGCGCTGTCGCCGATTTGCGCCATACGGTCAGCAAAAATGGCGGCAACATGGCCGACGCCGGTTCCGTCGCCTGGCAGTTCACCCGTAAAGGGTACATCGCCGTGGCCGACGTGGCCGACGAGGACGAATTGTTTATGGTAGCCGCCGACGCCGGCGCGGACGACATTCAATTTAGCGAAGAAGGCGCCGAAATTTACGTGGAATTGGAACAGTTTGCCGTCGTGCGTGACGCGATTCAGGCGGCCGGATTTAAGCTGGAAGAGGCCAACGTGTTGTACGACCCGAACGCCCCGCTGGAGCTTGAGCAGCAATCGGCCGTGCAGGTGATGAACTTCATCGAGAAGATTGAAGACCTGGACGACGTGCTGAACGTCTACTCCACTCTGGATGTCACCGACGCCGCGATGGCAGCCATGGAAGCGCAGTAGCTTTTTGTAACGCTCATGCGTATTTTAGGATTAGACCCTGGCACAGCGACAACCGGGTATGGGATTATTGATGCAGCAGAAGACGGCCGTTTAACGGCCGTTTCTTTTGGCGCTATCACCACCCCAGCCGACGCCGCCATGCCCCAACGCTTGCAGACCATCCAACGAGAGCTACAGCAGTTGCTAGACGATTACCAACCGGATACGGCAGGCATTGAGGAAGTGTTTTTTGGCCGCAACATCACCACGGCCATCACCGTGGGGCAGGCGCGGGGTGTGCTGCTGCTGACGCTGGCCAACGCCGGTCTGCCCATCGGTGAATACTCGCCGCCCAAAATCAAAGAAGCCGTCACCGGTTACGGCAAAGCAGATAAAACCCAGGTGCAGATGATGGTCCGCAACCTGCTGGACCTGGAAGAAACGCCCCGCCCCGACGACGCCGCCGACGGTCTGGCCGTCGCCATTACCCATTACCAATATCAACGGCACGAAGCGCTTTACAGTTAAGGTTTGTTAGTTGGTTCGTACCAGCCAACTAACAAACCAACCAGTTGAAACACTATGATCGCCAGTCTCAGTGGAAGCATTCAGTTTATCGGTCCTGACCATCTCGTCGTCAAAGTGGGCGGCGTGGGCGTGCGTGTGTTTGTGCCCAAGACAGTGCTGGAAGACGTGGGCGGCGTCGGGCGCGGCATCACGCTGCACACTCACCTTATTGTGCGCGAACAAGACCTGTCGTTATATGGGTTTAACACCCTCGAAGACCTGCAATTGTTCGAGGTACTGCTCAGCGTGACCGGCGTAGGGCCAAAGGTGTCGCTGGCAATTTTGTCTACGCTCAGCCCGGAATTGTTGAAAAGCGCCATCATGCGGGAGGAAACGGCCGTTCTGCAGCGCGTCCCCGGCATCGGCAAGAAAACGGCCGAGCGCATCATGTTCCAGTTGCGCGACAAACTCGACCTCAGCCAGGCGGGCACGGCCGTTCCCCTGGTCACAGACATAGACGCCGACGTAATAGACGTCCTCACCAGTCTCGGCTTCAGCATCGTCGAAGCGCAATCTGCATTGCAAAAACTGCCTCGTGAAATCAAAAACGTAGACGAGCGCGTCCAACTTGCCCTGCAATACCTGGACCAGGGCTAACTCATTCACAATTCAAACTTCACAATTCACAATTCACAATTCAGGAACGCCCTATGACCTCTGAACCCACCCCAACCTCCGAGACTCTCCTCCTGAAACAGCCCACCCTCAGCGCCGACCACGTCGCCTTTTTGTACGCCAGCGACATCTGGTTGGCAGAGCGCGACGGCCGTAACCCCCGCCGGCTCACCGCCCACATGGGCGTCAAAGCCACGCCGATGTTTTCCCCGGACGGCCAGTGGATCGCTTTTTCGGCCAACTACGACGGCAATACCAGCGTCTACGTCATCAGCAAGGATGGCGGCTCGCCGCGGCGACTGACCTACCATCCCGACGACGATTGGGTGCGTGGCTGGACGCCCGACGGCCGTTCTATCCTCTTCGCTTCTTCCCGCGACACGCATACCATTCGCTACCGCCGCTTTTTCACCGTGTCGTTAGAGGGTGATTTTCCGCAAGCCCTGCCTGTACCATTAGCCGAACGTGGTGCATTTTCACCAGACGGCCGTTTCCTGGCCTACACCGCTATTCCCGAACCCTTCTGGTTCTGGAAACGCTATCGGGGCGGGCGCACCTCGCCCATCTGGGTGCTAGACCTGACCACTTTCGACCACGTGGAAATCCCCCACGTCAACGCCAGCGACACTTTCCCCTGCTGGCTGGGCGACGCCATCTACTTCCTGTCCGACCGCAACCACACGATGAATCTGTTCCGCTACGACGTGGGCACACCGAATATGCCGACAACGGCCGTCACCCAACTCACCCACCACGACGATTTCGACATCCGCTCGCTGACGGCCGGGGATGGCAAGCTGGCGTATGAGCAAAACGGCCGTATCCACATCTACGACCCCGCCAACAACCAGACAACCACCCTCCACATCCACATCGCCGCCGATTTGCCCTATACGCGCCCCTATTACAAAAACGCCGCCCACGCCATTCGTCACGCCGGCATCTCCCCCACCGGACTGCGCGCTGTCTTTGAAGCCCGCGGCGACATCTTCACCGTGCCTGTCAAAAAAGGGGACATCCGCAACCTCACCCGCACCCCCGGCGTCCACGAACGCTATCCCGCCTGGTCGCCGGATGGGCAGCAAATCGCCTATTTCTCCGACGCCAGCGGCGAATATGAGCTGATGCTGGCCGATCAGACCGGCTTGCAGGCAAAGAAAGCCATCCCGCTGGGCAAAAAATCCTTCTTCTATTCGCCGGTCTGGTCGCCGGACAGCACAAAAATCGCTTATACCGATAAAGCGCTTAACCTCTATTACCTGGACGTAACCGAACAAACGCCCATCCACATCACCGCCGACACCTACGACCACCCTATCCGCAGCCTGAACCCCGCCTGGTCACCGGACAGCAAATGGATAGCCTACACGAAGCGGCTGGACACCCACATCCGCGCCGTGTTTTTGTATGAATTAGCCACCGGCCTGAGCCACCAGATCACCGACGGCCTCAGCGACGCCACGTCTGCCTGCTTCAGCCCGGATGGCAAATACCTCTTTTTTGCCGCCAGCGCCAATTACGGCCTGAACACCGGCTGGCTGGACATGTCTTCTTACGAACGGCCGATACAGAGCAACCTCTACGTCGCCGTTCTCAGCCAGGACACGCCCTCGCCGCTGGCCCCGGAAAGTGACGACGAACCGGCAAAAGAGGAAGCGCCCCCAGAAAACAACACCACCGACGACAAGAAAAATGGCGACGCTGACAAAAAAGAGAACGGCGCGAAAAAACCGCCGGTCGAGGTGAAGATTGACCTGGAAAAACTGGACCAGCGCATTTTGGCGCTGCCCCTGCCGGCGCGGGAATATCGCTCTCTGCAAGCCGCCAACGGCAAATTGTTTTACCTGGAAACCAATCAAACGTTTGCCGAGCAAACGGAAGGGCTGCTAGGCCCGTTGAACGTGTTTGATCTGAAAGAGCGCAAGAACGAGGTCTATCTGAGCAACGTACGCGCATTTTGGATTAGCGCCGACGGCCGTAAACTGCTCTATCAGGGCAAAAAATACGACGATTTCGCCGTCATCGGCACAGACAAAAGGCCAGACAACGGCAGCGACAAACTCAACCTGGCGAAGCTAGATGTCTACGTAGACCCCAAGGCGGAATGGGCGCAAATGTTCGATGAAGTGCGCCGCCTCCAGCGTGACTTTTTCTACGACGCCCACATGCACGGCCTGGATTGGGAAGCCACCGTAGACAAATACCGACCATTCCTGGCCCATGTCGGCCACCGGCACGACCTGAAGTTTGTCTTTAGCTAGAAGATGGGCGACCTGTCGGCCGGACAC
>CALFEW010000825.1 GCA_937958365.1 uncultured Chloroflexota bacterium
CCGGCCGAAGATTCCTGGCAAATGACCTTCCCACTGCCGGCCAATGTGGCCGGCACGGGGAGCGCGGCCGGTGAACCGCTGACGGCCGTCTACCGGCAACTGCCCGGCGGTGAGAGCGCCTTCATCCGTTTGGGCGACGCGCCCAACCTGTTGGAGCAGTTAGACGTGGGCGACCCCCGCGCCTCCTGGCAGGCGGCAACCGGCGAGATGGTCGTCACCGTCACGGTGACCAACCCCGGCCCCGGCCTGGTGCGCCTGCCGGGAGATTACATGCAAATACCACCTGAAGGAGGTGATGCCTATGAAAGTGGGCGACTGATGGACCAGTTGCTTGAATCTGGGGAAACGTACCAGGTAAAGCTGGCGTTTCCCCACCCCGGCCCGACCACGCCGTTTGTGCTGCAAATCGGCCAATGGCTGTGGGGCGCGGGAAGAGACGAATAGTCAATTGTTAATTGGCAATTGTTAATTGTCAACGGGGGGAGCCGTCGGTGGAATAGTTTGTGGCCGACGGCTCCCAACTACCAACTACCAACTACCAACTACCAACTATTTAGAAAACTGGAGGAAAACAAGAAAAAGAAATGAGCGACATGCATGAAATAAGTGAACCGATTGAAACGACTGAATCCTATGAACGCCCCACCTACACACGCTGGCTGCGTTTTGTCCCCATGGTAATGCTCGCCCTGCTGGTTCTGGCAGGCTGCGCCGAAGGGGAAGCGCCGCCGGCGGCCATCTGCGACACCTACGGCCGTTCCCTGTTCACCGCCCAACTCATCGGCGGGGCGCTGCTCATCCTGGCGCTGGCGGTGCTGGGCTTCAAGAAGCAGGCGGCGGCCATCATCCCCACGCAAGGGGCGCAGGTGGGAGCCATCGCCGGCACGGTGTTCGGCGGCCTGATTCTCCTGGCCTTCTCGACGGAAATCGGGGTGCAAATCCTGACCGGCTTCGGGCTGCCCGACCTGTTCACCCTGTGCGGGCTGTAGGCGAGGGCGATGTACACCCACTTTCGCACCGAGTTCGTCCGGCAGAGCAAAGCGTCCATCATGCCCAGGGTGACGATGACCCAGTTCATGTCGGTCATCGTCACCCTGGTGGTGGGCATCGGGCTGTTCAGCCTGCCCTGGTGGACGGCGCCGCTGCTCATCGCCGCCGCCTACGTGGCCGCCTACGACCTGCGCGGCGAGATGGTCTGCCTGCGCCTGGCCGCCTACGCCCAGGTCCGCGCCCGGCAAGCCATCCACCGGCCGCGCATCGTTAACATCGAATCCCAATGGGAAACCCTGAGGAGTGCGGAGTGATGGGATTGCGGATTGCGGATTGCGGATTGCGGAGTGAAGAACGGCTGTTGCCGTGGCAACCGGCCATCCTTCAGCAAGACAGGCTCCGGCATCCGCAATCCCTAATCCAACGTCTGACATTCGCAATCCAACCTCCCCAATCCGCAATCCGCAATCCGCAATCGTCATTCCGAAATCCGAAATCCGAAATTGTTATGAATAGTTTTCAACTTTCTTTACCTCACTTTAGTCAAATCGAGCCGGCCGAGCAGGCGGGTATCATCGGCGCGTTGACCGGCTTGTTTGCCGGGCCGTTGGAAGATTACCGGCAGATAACCATGGTGCTGCCGACGCGCATGGACGGCCTCATCCGCAGCCGGCGGCGGCTGGCGATGAGCCGGAGCGACGAGCGGGCGCGGCGCGGCCTGATGGAAGAAGTACGCCTGCTCGAAGAGCTGACCCAGGCCGACTTCCTCAAGACCCGCCATTACCTGATGGACTTCCACAACGTCCTGACCGCCGCCGACCTCTCCCACTGGCTGGTGCGCGCCGAACCGGGCTATCCCCAACTGCCCATCAGCGGCGAGTATGCCGAAGCCGCCGACCACATGTTCCCGGTGCTGCGCGACAAAAAGACAGGGCGGGTGCAGGTGGACAACAGCCGCTACCGTTACGGCGTCCTGTCATCGTACCAACTGGTGCGCACCTGGGACTGGCAGCGGCCGCTCGCCGACATCATCACCTCGGCCAGCGGGCCGCTCATCATCTGCGTCGACGTGCGCAAGATACACACGGAGCGCGTGACCACCACCGCCGACTTCTGGCAGGGCATGATCCACAACGACGAAAACCGCGACGCGGTGGCGTCGAAAAAGGAAGCGGAAGAGGCGCTGGAGGCGCGCAGCGAAGTGGTCCACCACGTGCGCGTCTTGTTCATGGTGCTGGACAAAAAGGTCGAGCGGCTGCGCGAACGGCTGCGCCACCTGCGCAATACGCAGAGCCAATACTTCCGGCTGGATCCGCTGCACGGCTACCAGGCGGCGGCCGGGGCGATGTTTGGCCCGCAGCCGCAGCCGCCGGGCCTGCCCCACGGCCACCACAACGTCCTCAGCAGCGGCGTCGCCCTCTGCGCCGGGATGTGGGGGGTGGGGCGAGAACAGGAAACGAGCGGCGTCTACGTTGGTATCTCCCAGGACGAGAGCAGTCCCCACGTCAGCTTCCTGGAATGGAAGGGCAACGACCCGTTTCACGCCATCATCCTTGGGCTCACAGGATTCGGCAAGTCGGTGTTTTCTCAGGCATTGGCCTGGCGCTTAGTCGAGCAAGACACCCAGGCCATCTTCCTGGAACCGCAGGGCCACTGCCGCCGGTTGGCGGCGCTGGCCGGCGGGGAGAACGTCTCCTACCACGAGATTTCCTACGACAAGGCGCGGCTCAACATCCTCGACGTGGTGTACGAAAACGAAACGGAGCAGTACGACCACGTCATCACCCTGCTGGCGCTGCTGCTGGACCCGGTGGGCCACCAACCGCGCCGCTTCCACAACGCCGAGGTCGCCGCCATTCGCAAGGCGCTGCGCCAGACCTACGCCCACTACGACTGGCAGACGGAACTGCTG
>CALFEW010000826.1 GCA_937958365.1 uncultured Chloroflexota bacterium
TTTTGCCAATTTTGCCGTTTTTAACGTTCAGCCACGGTTTACTGTGGTGATACCACCTGTGGTGAACGCATACTAAAAACTGAATACTGACTTCTGGACACTGATACTAGTGAGATTCTTTATGACGATGACGATTTCTTCCACCACACAGCGCCGCTACATTTTGGGCAAACAGGGCCTCTGGCCGGGGCGGCGCTGGCACGGCCTTGAAGGCACGGCCGAAGCTATCCACGCCGCCGAAGCCATCCAGATCGATCCGGTGTCAGTGGTGGCTGCAAGCCACGACATTGCTTTGTGGGGCCGGGTCACAGATTATCAACCGGATTACTTGCAGCGGCAGGCGTATCAGCAGCGGCGCTTTTTTGATTATGGTGGCGGCCTGATGATGTACCCGATGGCCGAACTGCCTTACTGGCGCACGGTGATGACGCGCTACAAATCGCACCAGCGCTGGGCCGATTTTGCCGCGGCGCAGCCGGAATTGGTGGCCAATGTCCGGCAGATTTTGCGGGCGCGCGGCCCTTTGCGCAGCCGCGAACTGGAGGGCGAATCTGTCAACCATTACCGCGCCGGCAAAGATAGCGGCGTTGCTCTGTACTACCTCTGGCTTACGGGCGAGTTGATGACCCACAGCCGTCAGGGCAAAGAGCGCGTGTATGATTTTCTGGAGAATGTGGCCCCCGGCGAATGGCAGCATACGGCCCCGGAAGAATTGGCGGTGGCTTATTTCACGCGCAAAGGCATTGCCAATTGGGGATTGGTCTCGGCGCGGCTCTTACGCAAAATCATGCAGGAGGCGGCGGCACGGCCGTTCACGCTTCAGGAAGCCCAAACTGCCCTGGCCGAGATGTTGTTTGCCGGAGAACTGGCCGAGGTGTCTATTGAAGGCCAGAAGGAAGCTGCTTATTTCCTGGCGGCGGATGTGGCGATGATGGAAGAGGTAGCCAACGGCCGTATCCCCGCAGCCTGGCAGGTTCCCATCACCACCACCGACGAAGTCGTCTTCCTGTCGCCGCTGGAATTTGTCAGCGCGCGCAGCCGGGCGGCCAAATTGTTCGATTTCGACTACACCTGGGAGATTTACAAACCGGCGGAAAAACGCCAATACGGCCCTTACACCATGCCCATTTTGTACGGCGACCGCCTGGTCGCCCGCATAGACAGCCGGCTCGACCGGGCACAAAAAACGGTCATTGTCAACGGCCTGTGGCTGGAAGATTGGTTCCAACCCGACGCGGCCTTTGCCGACGCCTTGACCCAAGGGCTGCGGCGTTTCCTCGCTTTTTTGGGGGCAGGACGAGCGGATGTAACGGCCGTAACCCCTGCCACTTTGCGCGCTGAACTGGAAAGAAGATTAAAAATTGAAGATTGAAGACGAGCCTGATCTTCAATCTTTATCCCTTGTTTGTTAGAAATGACGGCTCTTTCGCAAAACAAATTCCTGAACACCCTGCCAGATGCAGTTGTGCCCCATTTGCCGCCACCGCTGCGCGGCATCAAATCGCGGCAGCCGTGGGGCTGGCTGGTGCAGTTCTATTTTAGCGAGCCGCGCCTGCATTATGAAGTTGCCAAAGTCGTCCGCAGCGGCGGCTGGGAACTGGGTTTCCACTGCGAAGCCCACGACAACAATTTGAACCGGCTGCTGCTCAACGGCTTTCGCCGCCACCTGTTTGAGATCAAGGACACTCTAGGTGAAAGCATCGAAGCGGAGATGTGGGACCGGGGCTGGACCAAAATCTACGAAGTTTACCCGGACGCTGACCTGACGGTTGAATATCAGGCAGCGTTGGGACAGCGCATGGCGGCAATCATCACCTGTTTGCACCCCATTTTTGTAGACTTGCGCAATACCATCGCCAGCGTTCACCGGTAGGCGATTGAACTTTGGCGTTCTCAGATTGGACCAATCTCAAAGACGAGCCAGCCAGTCTTCTAACTCTACGGCCGTTAAAAACCCCTGCGCTGCCCCAGTTTCGCCGATTTTGTAAGACGCGAACACGACGGCCTGGCGCAGCGCGGCGTAAGGGTCCTGGTTCTGGCTGTAGCTGTGGATGAAAGCGGAAAAGAGGGCGTCGCCCGCGCCGATGGTGTTGACGACAGGGCGGGTGTAAACGGCCGTTACCCGCCCCATAAAGCCATCCGCCTTCACCGCCAGCAGCACCCCCGCCGCCCCTAAACCAATGACGATAACGGCCGTGCCATACCGCTCCTGCA
>CALFEW010000827.1 GCA_937958365.1 uncultured Chloroflexota bacterium
TGGAAAACGATATGCGCCGATTCTGGAACGGCGCACTGCCCTGGATAGTCGCTGTTGCCATATTTGTCTTAGCCGGCGCGGCTGGTGGCGCTGTGTACATTCGGTTCATGGATGCCCGGCGCCCGGCCGTGTACTCCATGCCGGTACAGAGAGATTCTGTACCGATGATCAAAGGACCGAACGGCTGGATCGCATTGCCAGCGCGGACTGTCACGCAGCCAGAAGAGGTCGCAGAGGATGGCGTTTATTCGGACACCACTCCGGCGAAATGGAGCGCTTTCACCCGCTGGCAGCACCCCAGCCAACTGCCGCTTGGCGCGACTATAGACGGTGTTCGCCAACCGCTGTTGATAGACCGCAATCAGCAGCCACATATTCTCATTGCCGGTAAAAGCGGCGCCGGCAAGACACGCTCTGGGATGCTTCCGTACATCCTGGGGATGTGGGCAAGCGGTGCGCACGTCGTCGTCATCAACGGCGCTGGGAGCGATTTCCGGGCGCTGCAAGGCGTGCCGAATATCACATTCTTTCAGCAAGGTGACGAGCGGGATTTGATACGGCCGTTATCTGAATTCCTGGACGCCACCGTGCGCGAGGTGCAGCGCCGGGACCAGGTGCTGGCGCAGTTTGGCGCTGCCACATGGCGAGATCTGCCGGCGGGCATCAACGAACGCAGCGAGATACTGATCGCCATTGATGAGTTCCTGGCAATCATCCTCTCGGCGGGTGAACTGCGAAAGGCAATTATGGCATCGCCGCAATACAACAGCGTGGCTGAGCGCCGGACGGCAGCAGATGAGGTAACGCATATGGTTTATACCATGTGGTCGGCCGCCAACAAACTGGCAAGCAAAAGCCGCAAACATGGCATCCACCTGCTGCTGTCCCTCACCGATCCGACGAAGGATGTGCTCGGCGCTGAGGGGATGGCGCTGCGGCGACAAAGTCTGGCCGTCGCGTTCCGCATGGGGACCGGCGCGGGCAGCCGCGCCTTCCTGGATACCAGCCACGGCGAATACCCCTCGGGCAGCGTGGGATTGCCGGCAGGACAATTCCTGGTCAACGTAGACGGGCAAATCAGCCGTTGTGTGAGCTTCTTCCCGTCCGACCAGGACATTACGCAATTTATTCAGGTGCGCGCTCCTGGCGTGTCAGTGAACCACTTACCCACGTCGTTGCAGCTCGGCGACGGCGCAGTGACAGGCCAATGGTCCGACATCGCACCGACTACCCACCTGCCCGCCGAGTCCATAAACCCGGTGGAGCGCGACGCGGAACTGTTGCGTGGCCGTATTCGTGACTGCCGCTCGATTACGGCCGTCGGCCGAATCCTGGCCCTGACGCGGGGCGACCTGAGCGTGGGGGTGAATCCTTCCACGAAGCAGATAGAGGATGCGCGGGCGGCGCTGAATTGGTTGGCAGAACGCGGGGACACGGAAGCCAGAAACGTCCTGGATATTATCAGTTAGCTTACGACAGGCTGTCGTGAAAACTGTCGTACTGTCGTGGGTTACGACAGTTACGACCTCTGGTCGTGCGACACGACAGGCTGTCGTAAAGTCGGGGAAATGGGTGTGTGTAGATTCATTGTCGTGTCGTAAATAAAGACAAAAGGATTGATGAAATGAGCAAGGTTTTTCTTTTTTTAGTGCTTCTTATATTGCTTTCTGGTTGCGCGACGGTGTATGTCACGCATGGGGAAAATGGCGGTAGCGCCAACACTACCGTCGTTGCTGGCGACGTGAATCAAGTCGCGCGAGCAGAGGACACATTAGCCGAGGAACTGGATGCGGCTCTACTTGAAGTGTTTTTGAATGTCATCGCCGTTCTGGGACTCGGCGTAGTCCTTTGGTATTTCTTTTATCCGCATGGGGGTGAAAAATGGCCGGTTTAGCATGGATTCCTGTTATCTTACTCGTATTCGTCATACTGTTGCTGGCGACGGTTTTCCGCGAAGTCGAGGAAGATAACGACCGCCGTGTGCGGCAGCGCAAGCATTTCGCACAACTCAAACACAACGACAACGCCTCGTTTGCTCACGCTCGTCGCCAGCGGGAAGTTCAAGTGAGAAAAGCGGCCGTCGCGAAAGTGGCTACTGAGAAAGCGCAGGCGGACGAGGCTCAACGGGCAGAGTGGTACAGCATAGCCCGGCTATTTTTTAATAAGCGAGGGAAGTGATGGACAAAGCGATGCGGTTTTATGAAAGTTGTATTTTGGATTTGCGGGTTCTGTTTGTACTGGATATTCTGTTTTTTGTAGTGGTGATTGTTTTGCTCGTTGGACCATTCCGTTTGGCCTGGGGCAAGTCTTTCTTGGCTATTGCAGTCGCCTACCTCGGCGTGCGTTCCCTTTCGTTTTTGGTCTGGCGAATCTGGCTAGAGTTGCCAGCGCCAGATTGATAGCAAAGCCCGGTTCGCCGGGCTTTTTTGTTGCGTGGTACAATCCGCGCCAGGAGGATAGTATGAGCGATTTGGTAGCAGCAGAGCAAAAAGAAATCGTCATGTACGGCGACGCGGTCACGGCCGTACGCGCCGACGACGGCGAGATATACGTCGCCCTGGCGCACATGTGTGACGCCCTCGGCCTGGATGCCCAGGGGCAGGCGCGGCGTATCCAACGCCATGCAGTGCTGGCCGAAGGGCTAGGCTGGGTAGCCATTTTGTCTACCCAGGGTGATGCACCCGCGCAGCGCCGCCGGGTTCAGGCGCTACGCGCCGACCTGGTCCCGCTCTGGCTGACCGGAGTGCGCACGTCGATGGTGGCCGAGGACATCCGGCCGAAGTTGGAGCAGTTACAGCGCAATGCGGCCCGGTTGTTGTGGCAGGCATTTCAGGACGGCCGTCTCACCGGCGATGTGGACCTGGACGCCTTGCTTCAGCAGGATACCGACGCGGTGCAGGCGTACAAAATGTTGGAAGCGCTGACAAAGATGGCCCGGCATCAGGTGATCCTGGAAAGCCGCGTCCAATCCATTGAGGCGCGGCTGGAGGACGTGGAGGCGGCGCTGCGACCCGGCGAAGCCGTGCTGACTCAGGACGAGGCCAGCCAGATCGCCCAGGCGGTGAAGGGGATTGCGCTGGTGTGGAGTAAGCGCACAGGGCGTAATGAATACGGGGCGGTGTACGGCCGTCTCTACGATCACTTCGGCGTCACTGGCTACAAAATGCTGCCGCGCTCCCGTTTCCGCGAGGCGCTGGATTGGCTGGCGTCGTGGCGTGCTGAGTTGAAGGAGCCGCCGTTTTAGGAAAGCAAAGCAGTTGGATTGGCTACGAAACGGCCGTTGCTCAGTGGGGCAACGGCCGTTTTTGCTTTTCTGGCACACCTGGCTGCAAAGGCATCGCAAAGGCATCGTCCTGGCGCTTCCCTACTGAGCCTATCCAATCCTCCCGGTCTCCCCCATTTCGCAGCCCGCTTGCAAAAGCATCGCAATACGGCCGTAAACAACCCCCTTCCCTACCCCTTTCTTTGAGTCCACGACGGTAGCCGAAAGCTATCAGGCCAATTCCAAAATCGGCGACTCTGTGTTTCCATAATTTTCCAACTGCTGATTATGATATGTATATGGATGCACGAGACGATTTGATAGCTGAGTTGATGCGGATGTCCCCCGACCACACGCCGGGCGAACGGTATGTTGAGTGGCAGAAGATGACCCTCGCCCTGCTGGAGATGGGCGCGGTGGTGGTGACTGTGCGTGGCAACGGCCGTTTGCACTACACGCACAGCGAAAACGCAACGGCCGAACAGAAAGCCCGCGCCCTCTCTGTCGGGCAGTACCGTTTGTGGATGGAGCCGGCGGCGTCTGGGCTACACGTTGCCGTCAATTAAGCCAATTATTTGA
>CALFEW010000828.1 GCA_937958365.1 uncultured Chloroflexota bacterium
AGCCACCACGGCCAGTTCTGGGCTGTTGGTACGCGGGCTGGCGAAAATAGAGGCGTCCTCTTTGGCGAAGGCGATGTCTGTCGCCAGGATTGGCCCGGTGACGGTTTCTGTGGGCGCGGGCGAAGGGCTGGGTTGGGGCGTCGCTGGCGGCGCAGACGTTTGTGTGGCCGCCGGTGGTTGTGTGGTTACGGCCGTTGGCGTAGATACGGCCGTGGGCGGTGCGGTGGCGGTAACGGTTTCTGTGGGGGCGATCATGGCGGCCAGGATGGTGGTTGTGGGCTGTGGGGACACTTCGCCGCCGGCCAGCCGATTGCGCCCCAGCCACCAACCGGCCAATCCCAGCAGCAAGATAAGCGGAACCACCACAATGAGTCGGCGCTGCCAGGTCGTTTGCTGCTGTTGCTGCTGCAACAGCCGTTCAGCCTGGCCTGCCACGTCATCCGTGTCGGGGTAGTGGGCGTCCACGTCACGGATTTGTGCCCAGAGGCGCAGAGCTTCGGCGGGTTGATTGACGGCAACGGCCGTCAGCGCCCTGGTGTAAAGCCCAATGCAAATCCCCTCTTTCGCCAGTTGTTCCACCTGAAGGCGATCCGTGTAGGCCAGACGGCCGTGCTGGCTTTCGATGGCCTGCCAGGCGGCCAGGGCTGCGTCGTAATTCCCCTGCGCCAGATGGGCGATGGCTTCATCATAAAGCTGATCCAGGTTGGCTTGCAGGTTGGTGGTTTTCTGGCTCTGTCGGATTTGTGTTTCCAGGTGGCTGAGGTGGGGCGAGTCCGGGTCTAACGGCCGTAACAATTCCACCAGCGCCAGACTTTCGTCGAACTGTCCGGCCTGGAAGTGCTGCACGGCGCGTTCGTACAGGCGCGTTTGGGCGGCCTGGCGCAGCTGCGTCACTTTTTCCGGGGCGAAGTCGGCGCCGGTGCGTTCTAATTCGTCCAGTTTTTCCAGGCAGCCGGTGAAATCTTCGCTCGCGGCGGCCGTTTGCGCCTGCTGCAACAGCCGGGAAAGATGCTGCCAGTGGCGCGCCCCCAGCGGCCCGCTGAATTCCTGCAAGTGCAAGCCCACGGATTGCAGCGCCGTCGCCATATCGGCAGCGGATTGGTAGCGGTGGGCGGGGTCTTTGGCCAGGGCGGTGGTGATAACGGCCGTGAGCGCCGGGGGCAAAGCGGCGTTCAGACTTTCTACGTTCGGCACAGGCTCGTTGAGGTGTTTGCTTAAGATGTCGGTCGTGGAAGCGCCGGTAAACGGCGGCTGCCCGGTTGTCATCTCGAAAAGCATCACGCCCAGCGCGTAAATGTCAGCCCGATGGTCTACCGTCTGGCCGCGAGTGTCACCGGCCACCTGCTCCGGGGACATGTAGCGGGCTGTGCCCAAAGCTTCCTGGCTCAGGGCGTCGGGCGGGCTGCCTAGCAGTTTGGCGATGCCAAAGTCCATCAGCACCGGTTCGCCCAGGCGGTTGATCATGACGTTGGCCGGTTTGAGGTCACGGTGGACCATGCCGCGCTGGTGGGCGTAATCCACGGCCAGGCACAAATCGGACAAAATGCGCACGCTTTGGGCGGGCAGCATGTGGGCCTGGGCATCGTTGAGGTCCTGAAGTTTTTGCGCCAAAGTCTCGCCGGGTATGTATTCCAGCACCATGTAGTAAATGCCTTCATGGTGGTTAAAATCGTGGACCTGGACGATGTTGGGGTGGCGCAGGCGGGCCACGGCCGTGGCCTCTTGCTCGAAGCGCTGAACGAATTGGGGGTTGTCGGTAAGGTTGGGATGGATGATTTTGACGGCAACCGTGCGTTGGAGGTTGGGGTCAGTGGCCCGGTAAACGGTAGACATCCCTCCCTGCCCCAGGAGGGATTCGATGTGGTAACGGCCGTTAAGCGTGCAGCCAATCCAACTGGTGGGTAATTGCGTCATACCAAGATTCCCCTATGATTATAACATAATGAACCGGGCGTACTTCTATTTCCACAAATTGGGGTATCGGCGTAATCCATTTGGGGCGCTGACGGCCGACGAATGGGCCAACGTGGCGGTGCTGCCAACGGCCGTTGCCCCACTGCTTCAGCCATTTACGGGCAATTGGCAGCTCTTGGGGCCGATGGGCAGCGGCAAAACAACCAGTTTGCTAGGTCTGCAAGTTCACCTGGCGGCCCAGGGTTTGCGCGTGACCTATGAATATTTGCCGGAAGGCCAGAATTGTTTTGTAACCGGGCCGGATGGCTGGGATGTGTTTTTGCTGGACGAAGCACAGCGGCTGAAATGGCGCGAGCGGCGGCGGTTAATGCAGGCGGTGAAGAACGGCCGTTACCGCCTTATCGTTAGCAGCCATGAGGATTTGACGCCGCTGTTTGCCCGCTGGCGACTGCCGCTGACGTCGGTTTCGTTGGCGGCCACCGTCTCGCCGGCCCATTACCGGGAAGTGCTGAACCGGAGATTGGCTTATTTTGCGCTGCCGGGCATGGAGAGGGTGACGCTGGGGGAAACGGCCGTGCGCTTTCTCTTCGACACTTTCGGCCAGAACTTGCGCGCCGCCGAATACTTCTTGTACGAAGTCTGGCAGCGGCAAGAAACCGTCACTGAACTTAGCGCCGAACAACTGGCTGCCCTCTGGCAGGCGCTGCGTGAGCCGTAAGCCGTGAACAGAACCCGTCCTACGCCTCTCGTCTCGGCGTGAGAATGAACGGCCGAAACTGCTTCAGGTCTAAACCCCAGGGTACGTCAATCTCTACCTGCACCCCCCACACCACGTTGATATAATGTCCCTCGTAACTCCACGGTTGCTGCGGCAAATCAAACACAAAATCATGCGTCACCGGAATCGAAGGCGATAGGTCCCCCTGAAAAACGTCCAGTTCTTTTACTTTCTCCGTGTACCGGGTTCCGCGCCCTTCTGTGTGCCAGCCCAGGCGAATGTAGAAGTGGTTGCACTTCACTTTTTCGTCAAGATACAGAGTGACGCTGCCCCGCAGTTGCTCACCGGGGCGAAAGGTTTTGACCGGTGGGGTTTCTTTGCCACCATGAAGGGTAATCGTAAAATCTGCTTTAGCCATCAGACTCCTGTTGTGACATCTCTGGTAAAACGGTGAGTTCAAATTCCTCAACGAAGTTGGGCAGCTTGGGAATCTCTGCTTCAAATTTAAGCAGCCAGGTTAGCTCATTGCGGCGCACTTTCAGCGTGTGCATGGCCTCCGGTGGGATGCGCAGTTCATACGCTTTGGCCAGTATCTGGCCCGCCTGGAATTTTCGCCCCGGTTCTTTATAACTCTGGACGATATGATCGTGCGTGACGGTCGTGGTGTCGGTTCCTTGTTGGTAGGTGGCACGCTCTCGAAAAACAAGTTCGGTCCGCATCTCTGAGATTTCAACGCTGCGCGGGAACGTGTGGCTAAACGTGAAATTGAATGGGTCGCCGACGCGCAGCGTGGTTTGGGTGAGGCGAAAATCTGGCTGGCCTACCTTGTAACGAGCAAAATAGGACAAGAGGGAAAAAATTAACAACGCCACGCCGATGCCCACAAAAAGCAAACTGAACAGGATAAAAAAGATACCCGCCTGACTGGTCAGCCCAATGACAAGAAAGATGCTGGAGAAGCCTAACCAGATCAGCGCAAAACCTAGCAGACAACCAGGGCGCGACATGTTCATTTGGCCTGTTTTACCGAGGATTTGATAGCTCATGGGGAGGTTCCGATGGGAATGTTGGTTCGTTTGTCAGTTGGTTTCTCAATACAAAACAAACGAACCCACTTCATAGTTACAAAGTTTTTAAGCGTCTAATAAGCCTGTAAAAAATGAGACGGTTTGTTCGCCAACAGATGATAACAAATAGCCGCCTTCCTGGACAACTACCAGCGGGATTTTCGTTTCGGCCAGTTGTCGGCCAATGCGTTTGAAGCTGTCGTTTTGCAGGCGAAAGCTGCCGCCCGGATCGCCGTAAGCGATGTTTGTGCCGAGGGAGAGAATGATGACGTCGGGCACGTACAGGCGAATTTTGATAAGCGCCGCCGTGAGGGTTTCCAGGTAGGTGGATTCCTGGGTTCCACGGGGCAGAGGAAAGTTGTAGTTGTAATTGAGGCCGCTGCCGACGCCGAATTCGTCGGCGAAGCCCCAAAAGTAGGGATAATCGTAAAAGGGGTCGGCATGGATGGAGCAAACGAGGACGTCGGAACGGCCGTAAAACACCGCCTGTGTCCCGTTGCCATGATGATAATCTATGTCCAACACGGCCACACGATGCCCTTGCTGTACCAGCCAATTGGCGGCAATCGCTGCATTGTTTAGATAACAGCGCCCGCCATAGTTGTTTGGCCCGGCATGGTGTCCGGGTGGACGACACAGGGCATAGACCACCTGCTCGCCGCCGGCAGCGACCAGGGCAGCCGCGGAAACGGCCGTTTGCACACTCCAATAAGCCGCCTGCCAGGTGTGGACCAGCAACGGCGAGGCGCGATCAAAACAGTAGTAACCCAACTGCCCCTGAATAGAGCGTGTTTTATGCAACGGACGGCCGTTGGCGATGAAAGTATCCGGCAGGGCCGCATTCTGGCCGTGTTGCGTGTACAAACGCTCGAAGCCGTCTTGCAGCAGGTTCAGCATCCCATATTCGTGGATGACTTCAATCGGTTCGCTGCCGAAATCGCCGGGCGCGGTAATATCGCCCAAACCCATGTCAAGCAGCGCCTGGCGAATGATTTCACCACGCTGCGGATGGTCCAGAACCAGGGCCGACTCTGGCCCGTTCGGGTCGTTGTGTTGGGTGGGATCGTGTTGGACGTGACCGGGGTAATAAAATGTATGCATAATCTTTGCTCTATTACAGGACTCCGGTACTACTTCTTGTAATTAAACACCGATTTTTCACTTTCGCCAACTTGTCTCCATTTTTGGGCGCATGTGAAATCCGGTGGAATAGTTGACAGATGCGCCAAGCGCAATAGAATCCGCTGAACTTGCACACTTGCGTGATTGGATTTGATGGTTATGGACTTAGAAAATAACACGGCCGTTCCCGATGACTCCCCAGTACCCGCTTTCTCTGATGATTTGCTGATAGTTTCAGAATTGGCAGAAGAGGAAGCCGTCGGCGATTCATCCTTTAACGAGCCGTTGGATGAAACGCTTGACTTCGACATATCGGATGATGACAAGCCAGACGCCGCAGCGCTCGACGCCGAAGCGCTCGACGCCGAAGCGCCAGACGCCGAAGCGCCAGAGGTTGAGACCCCCGCGACGATCATCGTCTCGGCGGCGC
>CALFEW010000829.1 GCA_937958365.1 uncultured Chloroflexota bacterium
CCCTGCACGAGGGCGCCATTCCCATACGGGCGCGCGGCAAAGAGATTGTCACCATTCGCGCCCGGCTCGTGGCCGACCGCCTGATTGGCGATTTCAGCCATCATGCCGCCCGCGTGCTGCCCCTGTTGACCCCCTTGACCGGGTTGGAAAGCGGGCCGGCGCGCAAATTGCCCCCCTTGCTCACCGAAGAAGAAGTCGCCGCCGAGGAACGGCGGGCCGAACAGTTGGGGTTGGCGCTGCAAGCCATCCGCAGCGAAGCCTACATTTTGCAAGAACAACTGGCGCAGCGTGCTCCCGATGTGGCGCAACTGACCCTGCTGCACCGGCTCAAAGGGCGGGAAGCGACACTGGCCCGTCATTACGACGAAGCGAAAATCTCGGCTCTGCTGAACCGGCAACTGCTGGTAACGCGGCAGGTAGAAAAAGGGCTGACGCGCATCGGCGAATCGCTCAACTGGGCGCGCACGCGCAAGCGGGTAAGCGAATTCCTGATCCATTACTACGAAGGGTTGGCGTAGGGAATGTTGACAGCACGCACAGCTATGTCTCAACTGATCATCTTTACGGACATTGACGGCACACTCATTGATCTGACGACCTATTCGTTTGCCGAGGCGGCGCCGGCGGTAACGGCCGTTCTCGCCCGACACATCCCCCTCATCCTCTGCTCCTCCAAAACCCGCGCCGAGCAGATGCACCTGCGGCAGGCCCTGGGCATTGGCGACCCGTTCATCGTCGAAAATGGCAGCGCCATCTTTATCCCACAGGGGCTGCTGCCCTTTGAATTTGCCCATCGGCTGATGGGCGGCTGGCAGGTGATTGAGTTGGGGGTTACGGCCGTTACCATTCAGGCGGCGTTAACGGCCGTGCGCCACGAAACCGGGCTGCTCTTCCAGGGCTTTGCCGACCTCTCCGCCGCTGAAGTCGCCGCCATCACCGGATTGGACGAAGCCGCCGCCGTCCGCGCACAACAGCGCGAATACAGCGAGACCATTGTCACGCCGCTGGCTGCGCCAGAGCTGGCGCAGTTGGCAACGGCCCTGGCGGCCAAAGGGTTGGCTATCGTTTCTGGGGGCAAGTTCTACACTGTAACAGGGGCGGGCAGCGACAAGGGCACGGCCGTTACCCATCTGACCGCCCTCTACCGGCAGAAGTTCGGCCACGTCACTACCATCGGCCTGGGAGACAGCGCCAACGACCGGCCCTTACTTACGGCCGTAGACCAACCCTACCTGGTGCAAAAACCGGGCGGCGTGTGGCAAGAAATGGATGTGCCGGGATTGGAGCGGGTAACGGCCGTGGGGCCACGTGGTTGGCGGCTGGCCGTTGAAGGCAACGATGGATGATTGCCCCCATTTTGTTGGGCCATGACACAATGGCTGATACCAACCTCCATGTGTCTCTTTGCCGATAAAGTCTATTATGCGATTGGCTCAACGGCGTTAACGGCAGCCAGCGGTTCTTCTGGCTGCGCCGCGATCCACGTTTCGGCGGCCTCTACGGCCTGTAACAACGCCGTGCCCACCCCTTCTGATGCCGGGAAGACATTTTCCCGGCCAATGGTTCGCAGAATGCCGGTCCGCTCCATTTGGGTCAGGACGTAGGGTTCAACGCCGGCCAGCGCCAACTTGCTTTGCTGCTGATGTAGCTGATTGGCGTATTGGGCCAGCACCTTCAGGAAGGTGCTGCCGACCTCTGTCTGGCCGCGCAAGACCAGGACTACAACGGCGTGGCGCGTTGTGTCGGTTACTTCTGGTAGCTGCTGGTTAAACACCGGCGCGGCAGCGTAAAACAGGCTGCCATAAGGCATGAGAATGGTGACTTGTCGCGGCGGCACGGCCGTTGGCGGTTCCCCTTCCACCGGATATTGCCCAGGGCCAATCTGCCACGCCTTGACGGTCATTTTGTTGGATTGCTGGAAGACGTACAGCAGCACGGCCAGAGCCACGCCCAACAACACGGCATATTGCAGCGGAACAAACAAGGCGGCCAAAAAAGTCAGCGCCATCACCGCTTGCTGCACCAGCCCCGTTTTCCACACCATGCTGATTTGCTTCGGTTTGAGCGTGCGGAAGCCGACGACAATCAGCAAACCGGCCAGCACCGGCATGGCAATCGCGCCGACAAAACGGCCAAACAAGACAATCGCCAGGGCCATCACCACGCCGGCGGAGATATTGGCAAAACGGGAGCGCGCCCCGGCGCTGATGACCAGGGCCGTGGCGGAGAGGGAACCGCCAACGGCCGTTCCCTGGAACAGCCCCGACACCATATTCGCCACCCCCTGCCCGATAAAATCACCCGAAGCGTCCGGGTAACGGCCGTCTGGCTCAGGGATAGATTGAGTGATGCCTGCGCCCTGCATCAGCCCGACAAAGGTGAGGGCCAAAGCGGGGACGATGAGACCGGGGAACACCGACAGCGGCGGCAGCAACGGCCGTGGCAGCGAACTGGGAATGGTCGCCACGTCGCGCACCAATTGCACTTGCTCCGCGCCGAACAGCGGCACAACCAGCGACGCCACAATCATCGCCACCACCATGCCCAACGCCTTCAAACTCGTCTTCTCCAGCGTCAGAATCAGAATAATAGTGAGAATGCCCACCAGCAACGTGGGCAGATGAACCTGATCCAGGTTTTGCAACAGGTTCCACGTCCGCGCAATGCGATTCGCGCCGACGCTGCTGTAACCCGTAAAGTCATCCAACTGCCCCAAAATGATCAGCACCGCCACCGCATTGACAAAGCCGGTCATCACGGCATTGGGCACAAAACGCACCAACGAACCCAGCTTCAGCAGCCCGGCCAGCAGCATCAACACGCCGGTCAGGATCGCCAGGGCAAACAAGGGCGTGTTGGGGCTGCGCCCCTCGGCGACCTGGGGCACGCTGGCGACCACCAGAGCCATCGCGCTGGTGGCCTGAATAGACATGAAAGTGGAGCTGGTGAAAAACGCGCCGCTAAACGTGCCCATCATGTAGCCATACAGCCCGTAGATGGGATTGATCAGCGCCAGCAAGCCATTCGCCAGCCCATCGGGAATACTTTGAATGCCCAGAACCAATCCGGCCGTCAGGTCTTCGCCGATGGTGTTGCGGTTGATGAATTGTCGTCTCATGATGGGAGAATGTTGGATGGTTGGTTAGTTGGTTAGTTGGATGGTTGATTGCCATCCAACTAACCAACCATCCAACTAACCAACGGCTTGGTAGTTGCCAGACGGCGCCTTAGGGCATCCGGTTCGCCATAACAGCAATTTGACCGTTCGTCATGAGTATTTCCAGCGTGTTACCATTGATGCGGAACGTGGCCGCGGAGGGTAAGGCGCTGTTTAGGAAATCGCTCTCCTGCTCCATAATGCCGGCCGGTTCCGAACAGAGGATTTGTGTTCCGGCCGGCCGACCGATGATGATATTGCTGCCATTGAGCTGATAGGACGTGGTATAGGTATTGCAACCGCTGTTGCCAACCAGACTGCCATTCGCCCCAAACTCCATCGTCAGGCGCGTATCAGGCAGCGGCGTGACAAGACCGCCACGGCCGTTATTGAAATTCACCACTTCCCAACGAGTCCCGACCAGCGGATCAGCTACGACGCCGGTCACGTTGATCGTCACCTGGCGGAAGACCACTGTGCCGTCGCGCTGCAAAACGCGCATCTCATACGTCGTGGTGACGGTGGGGCAAACTTGTTCGCTGCCCTGCCCGGTACGCGGGAAGCGCTCGAACTGCTCGCCCAGCGGATAAACCCACACGGCCTGGATGTTCTGCACCGACCAGCGCAGGGTAGTGCATTCGCCCGCATTGATGTTGGTGCGGTCGGCCCCAAACGAGAGTTCCGCGACAGGCGTGGCGGTGGGCGGCGGTGGCGGCGTCGGCGTTGGCGCGGATGTTGGCACAATGACCACGGGCGGCGCGACCTCAATCACCGGCACGTTTTCCGCACCGGTGGCAATAACAAAGTCAGCCGAGGCCCAACCAATGCCGCCTGGGGCGGTGGGCACGGCGGCGGCCCACCAACGGCCGTCAACACTGCGTCCCACGATCTCCCCTTCATCGCCATCCCGCGCAAACCCGATAACCGGGAAGTTGACGCCAGGACCAGAACGAATGTTAAGCCCTTGGGGCGAATTGACGCGACCCGTAGGCACGGCCGGTTCAGGCTCCACCAGGTCTATCTCCAGTTTGCGGATCATGATGAGGGCCAGTTGATCAGCGGCCGTGCGCATTTGCAGCATATTGCCCTGAATGCTATAGGTGGCGGCGCTTTGCAAAGCGGCCAGGAATTCACTCTCCTGCTCCATGATTCCGGCTGGTTGCTCACAGAAGCGCATGGTTGCGCCGGGCAGCCCAATTTCTATGGCGCCATCGCTGGCCGTAAAGCTGGCGAAATATTGATTGCAACCGGCATTACCGCTCACGTCGCCTTCAACGCCAAAATTAGCCGAAATTTCTGTGCCGGTAATGAGGCCGACGACGGCTTCACGGCCGTTATTGTACGAAATCACTTCCCAGGCCGTGTCAACCAGAGCGGTAGGCTGGGCGACGAATACCGCCACGACCTGCCCGCCGGACAACAAGGAGAGCGTGTCTTCGCTGATGGTGAAGCTGTCAGTGGCGGTCAGAGCCGCCACGAAGTTGGTCGCCTGGGTCATCACCGCTTCTTCACAGGCCATCATGGTAGATGCGCCGGGCTGGCTGAAGGTGAGGCTGCCGCCGTCTTGGGTGTAGCCGGTGTTGAACTGGTTGCAGCCATCCGTGCCGGAGACCGTGCCGTCTGTACCGAATTGGAGGGTAACGGCCGTGCCGGAAATAGGCATCTCGCCGTTCAAAGCGCTGAGTACCCAGCCTGTCCCGGCCATATCGCTGCCGGTTTCCAGTTCCGCGACAGTGGCGGCCGCGGCCACCGGAGCGGTGGCTTCGGCTGTGCCGGCCACCAAGGTCGCCACAACCTGCTCGCCGGCTTGCAGGCTCAACTGGGTGTCAGTTGCCGTGAAGCCGGTGACGCTCGCCAGCGCCGTCATGTAAGCGCTGGCCTGGGTCATCACCGCTTCCTCACAGGCCATCAAAGAGGAAATCCCGGCAGACTGATTAATCGTCAGTTTCGCGCCATCCTGGGTGTAGGTGGTGCTGAAACGATTACAACCATCCGTGCCGGAGACGCTGCCATCGGTACCAAACTGGAGGGTAACGGCCGTGTCCGCCACCGGCAAGCTGCCATTCAATGAACTCAATACCCAGTTTGTCCCGGCCAGGTCTATGCTGGCTTCTGGTTCGGGCGACTGCTGGCACGCCACCAGCAGAAACAAGCTAACCGCCAGCAACATCATACTTATCATTTTTTTCATATAGTATCTTCTCCTTCTAAATTGAATTGAGAGCCTTCAAGATATCCAGGGGTTTTGCGTGATGCGCGGCCAGAGGTAAACCACGCATCACGCATCATGGGCTGTTAACCCTCTGAATTCCCAAAGAGCCATTGAAATGTAGGTGAGTTTGTCAACCGAGAAGGAGCCTTAGACGAGAACCCTATCTCCAATCTCCAACCTCTCACCGTCTAATCATGCGCCATCATATCAATAGCTACAGTAACTGCCAAGATCATAATATCATTTTGCCCCGGTTCGATCTGAACGCCATACGTGTCGGCGATACGGAACCACTTTCTGGAGACTTCGGCGATCTTGTTCCCGCCCTCGCCAATGGTGTATTCGAGGCTCAGGATATTGCCCTGCACGTTCAGATCCGGGCCGTCACCAATTTTCACGACCCAACGGTGACGCAGCGGGGCGATCAGCGCTTTTCTGACGGTCGCCAGACGCTCGTCATTTGGCCCCTCAATCGTCATTGTATCTTTGATCCGCAGCAACTTCTCCTGAATTTTGCACTGCGTCTGCCCCTGCATATCTTCAAAAAAGAGAGTGTCGCGCACGCGCAGCATTTTGCCATCTACTTTGAAAACACGCTCCCCAGCTTCGTTTTCGATCCAAAAATCATCGCCAAAAGCGACAAGTTTTTGCCGCATTCGGTAACGAATTGCCGTCCCCCGCCGACCAAAGACAGCCCGTTCCTCTTGGCGTTGTTCTCGCCGTGCTCTACCTGGCATGGTTTTACCTCCACTCTGCTTAAGAGTTAGCCCGTATGAGGGGTATCAATCCGATACCCCTTATACGGGTCATAGGTCATAGCTAATGGTTAGATGGCAGCAACGGCCGTTACCCGCCGAAATCTTCCATCAACTGTGCTTCCTGATCG
>CALFEW010000830.1 GCA_937958365.1 uncultured Chloroflexota bacterium
AGACCCGGCTGGCCCGCGTCAAGGCGTCCTCGCGCAGCGGATCATCGCGGTATTCCGCCTGCCAACGGGCAAAATCGGCTGATAAACGATGCGCATACAAGGGTAGTTCGTAAGGCATGGCGCTGTTGACGATAAAATCGGCCGTGCCCATGTGGGGAATAATGTGGCGCAGCTCGCTGGAGCGCACGTAATGCCAATGTTCTAGCGTCATCTGGGGATTATACGCCCGATGGGTGGCGTCGCGTAACATGCGCCGGATCAGGCGCAAATCGGTCCAGCGAATGTAACCGTCCGGGCCGCGCATTTGCAGCAGCGGCTCCAGGTATAATTTGAACTTTTTCTCGTGAGGAATGCCTTCGGTCATCGGCGGATAGAGGCCGTGCAGGCTGTCTATGAGCAAGATTTCGTTGGTCGCCAGCTTCATAGGCGTCTGATCCGGGCGGCGCGTGCCGGTTTTAAAGTCGTAATACGGGATCAAGACTTCTTCGCCGGCGATGAGCCGCTGCAGGTGGTCGTTGATGAGGGCCAGGTCGAGCGCCTGGGGCGTCTCGAAGTCGTAATCGCCGAACTCGTCTTTGGGGTGCATGCTCAGGTCGAAGAAGTAGTTGTCTACGTTGAGGGTGACAAATTTCAGGCCGGTGCGACGCAACCGTTGTTCCAGCTTGATGGTGGTGGTGGTTTTGCCAGACGAGGAAGGACCGCTGATGAGGACCATTTTCAGCGCCGGGCCTTTGTCGGCCAGCATTTCGGCGGCCATGTCTACGTCGTCTTCGTAGGCGGCTTCCGCTTCGTGGACGATTTGCGGGAATTCGCCCTGAGCGATGCGCCGGTTCAATCCGGCGACGGTGTGCAGATCGTGCTGCACGGCCCAATCGAGGACGCGCCAGATTTTGGCCCAGGGGATGTTTTCCGACGGCCGTGAGGCATGTTTAGCCGCTTCCTGCCGCCGTCGGTTTTGCTCGTCGCGGTAGAGGATATACGCCTTGGCTACCGTCGCATGGCCGTTTTCGATGAGAACCTTTTCCACCACGTCCTGAATTTCTTCGATGGTCGGTTTGTGGTCCGGCGGCAGCGACGCCACCAGCAAAGCCACCACCTGGTCCGATAACGCCTGCGCCCGGTCACGATCGCGGCCGCCCACGGCCACCGCTGCCCGGTAAATGGCGTTGGTAATGCGCTCCTGGTTGAAGGGCACAATCGCCCCGCTGCGTTTGACCACGTGTGTCAATTCATTCATTGAGAACTCCTTGTCTGAACCCTCCCGGAGGTTTCGTAGACCATGAAACTTCCCGGAGGGCATGACTCAGTCCATCACACTAATCTTACAGGCAAACGGCCGTTATGACAGATAACCACAACGACTGATGACAAATATCATTGGCAAATCGAACCGGTTGCGTCTATGCTTAGACTTCTATGGACGCTAAAGAAAACCCTGCGCCCCAACCGCCATCAGCCACTTTTTGGTGGCGTAAACAGGGCGCGCCGCCTTGCCGGGCCAGCTTACCCAAACCAGGCGATGTATGCCCAATTTGTGGTCACGGCCGTCTGGCCTATGATGGGTTGTTTATTTTAACATGTTCCGCCTGTGGGCAGGCAGCCGAAAGCGGCGCCTTTACCTGATAAACCGTTACCGGGGGCGTGTCCTCCGGCCATTGAACTCGAAGGAGAATTTTCATGGATGCAAACGTAACCTGGCACAACGGCCTGCAATTTACGGCCGTAGCCGACAGTAACCACACCATTACCCTGGATGGCGACCCCAGCGTCGGCGGCGCGGATTTGGGCGCACGGCCGTTGGAACTGATGTTGATGAGCCTGGCCGGCTGCACCGGCATGGACGTCATCTCCATTCTCAAGAAAAAACGGCAAGACGTGACCCATTTGGAAGTCAAAGTCCACGCCGAACGCGCGGCTACTCATCCCAAAGTGTTTACCGCCATCACTATGGAGTACATCGTCACCGGCCACAACATTGACGCCGACGCCGTAGAGCGGGCGATTGAACTCTCGGAAACCGCGTATTGCCCGGCGCAGGCCATGCTGGCAAAGGCTGTGCCCATCACTCACACCTTCTATGTTTTTGAAGCCTAACATCTCCGTCAACATTTGCCAGAACCCCCCGTGGTGAAGTTTAGACGAGCGACAAAACCACCCACATAAACGGCCGTTCCCCCTTCGCCAGCGCAAATTTGTCCTGGGGGGAACGGCCGTTTTTCATTCCTCGCCACCATCTTCCACGATTTCGCCTCACCGCAACGGCTTTTCGCCAAATGGTTAATATCATTAACTCAATGCCTTCGTTTAAGTTCGATTGTTAACCATTTCGCCGTTTTCGGATATGACATTTGTCACTGAGAATCTATCAATCTGTCACTTTCGCAACTTTGTGAAAAACTGCATAATCGAAAGTAGTTGCGGGGTCGTTCCCGCAATCATTGTCGCTTTATAGTTAGATTCCAAATCGCAATTTACCAACCTGACGAAAAGGCAACGGCCGTTCTTCCCACAACAATCGCCGTTGTCTCCACGTTTAGAACCGCAAGTCACCGGGCGGGCGTCACCCATCATGTGGCGCCCGCCCCCCAAAAAGGAGATTCCCACTATGGCAAAAGGTCGAGTCGTCATTGACGTAGAACGGTGCAAAGGCTGTGAATTGTGCCGTGAAGCGTGCCCCCAAGACGTGTTGGCGTTAGCCGACGACCTGAACAGCAAAGGCTACCGCCCTGTCATTTTGCTTGATCCCGTTCATGATTGCACCGGCTGCGCTCTCTGCGCCACCGTCTGCCCCGATGGCTGCATCACCGTCTACCGCGAAATTCCCCAAAAAACACCCAAAAAAGAACCTGTGCTGAACGGCAAATCGCTCAGCCTGGCCGCTTAGGAGGCCCAAATGGCTAAAGAGTTATTAAAAGGTAACGTCGCCATCGCCGAAGCGGCCGTGCGCGCCGGCTGCGAAGCCTATTTTGGCTACCCCATCACCCCACAAACAGAACTGCTGGAACACATGGCGCAACGGATGCCCGAATTAGGCCGCGTCTTTTTGCAGGCCGAATCAGAAGTCGCCGCCGTCAACATGGTCTATGGCGCAGCGTCGGCTGGCGTGCGCGTGATGACCTCCTCCAGCAGCCCCGGCATCAGCCTGATGCAAGAAGGCTTTAGCTACATCGCCGGGTCGGAAGTGCCGGCCGTGGTGGTGGACGTGATGCGCGGCGGGCCAGGTCTGGGCAACATCCAACCCAGCCAGGCCGACTACAACCAGGTCGTCAAGCAGGCTGGTCATGGCGATTTTCACCCCATCGTTTTAGCGCCATCCACCATTCAAGAGGCTATAGACCTGATGGTGCTGTCGTTTGACCTGGCGGACAAATACCGCACGCTGGTCTTTTTGGTGTTGGATGGGGCCATCGGCCAGATGATGGAACCGGCGGAACTGCCGCCCATGCGTGATGTGCGCGCCGAACGGCCGTCCTGGGCGCTCACCGGGCAAGACAAACGGCGGCAAAACGGCCGTCTGCCCGACAAAAACGTCGTCACCTCCATCCACATGAGCGCCGAGGAGCTGCACATCTTCAACACCCGACTGCAAAACAAACTGGCGAACATTGAAGCCCAAGAAATCCGCTACGAAGAGAGCTTCATCGAAGACGCGGAAGTCGTGGTGGTGGCGTTTGGCACGGCAGCGCGGGTGGCGGGAACGGCCGTTAAAACCCTGCGCAAAGCCAACGTCCCCGTGGGCATGATCCGGCCCATCACGCTCTGGCCCTTCCCCGAAAAGCGGCTGGCCCAACTGGCCGACCGCGCCAAAGCCTTCCTGGTCGTCGAAATGAACGCCGGGCAAATGCTCCACGACGTGCGCGAAGCCGTTGGCCGCAACGTGCCCGTGGAATTTCTCGGTCGCATGGGCGGCCTGATCCCATTCACCGACGAAATCGAGCAAGAGATTCAAACCATCTGGCGGCGCACCGAAGTGCTCGCCTTACACCGGCCGTAAAAGATGAGCGGGTGATGGCGTAACAGGCGTCCCCGCTCACCCCACAGCCATTAAGGAGCAAACACATGGTCATGTTAGCACCCCAAAAACAAGAAACTGAGAAACTGATCTATGAACGGCCGTGCAGCCTGGAAGACGTTCATACCCACTACTGCCCCGGCTGTACCCACGGCGTCGCCCACCGCCTGATCGCCGAAGTGATTGACGAACTGGGCATTCAAGAACGCACCATCCTGGTGGCCCCGGTAGGCTGCGCGGTGTTTGCCTACAACTATTTCAACGTGGACGCGGCGGAAGCGTCACACGGCCGTGCGCCGGCCATGGCCACCGGCATCAAGCGCGTCAACCCGGACCGCATCGTCTTCACCTATCAGGGAGATGGCGACCTGGCCTCCATCGGCATCGCCGAAGCCATTCACGCTGCTTCGCGGGGCGAACGGCTGACGGTCATCTTCATCAACAACGCCACCTACGGCATGACCGGCGGACAGATGGCCCCCACCTCGCTGCTCGGCCAGATCACCACATCGTCGCCACACGGCCGTGATCTGCTGACGGCCGGCCAACCCATGCACATCGCCGAAATGATGGCCGGTTTGCCCGGCGTGGTCTACAGCGCCCGTCGCAGTCTGCACGACGCCCGCCACGTCATCCAGGCCAAACAGGCCATCAAAACCGCCTTCGAGGCGCAAATACAAGGCTTAGGTTTCAGCATCGTCGAGCTGCTTTCTAGCTGCCCCACCAATTGGGGCCTCACGCCCACCGACGCCGTTCATTGGGTCCGCGACCAGATGATCCCGGTTTACCCGCTGGGCGATTACAAAGTGGACGAAGCGCTGCAAAGCAAACGCGCCCACAATTAACCATCTTGGGAGCGCAGGCGTCTCGCCTGCCATAGCGGACGGGACGTCCGCGCTCCCAGGAATGAAGGAGAGCAAAAAATGACCTGTCCCTGGACACGGCGTTATGCCCAACGAATGCAAGGTATGAGCGGTTCGATCATCCGTGAACTGCTGAAATTAACCGAACAGCCGGACATTATCTCTTTTGCCGGTGGCTTGCCGGCCCCGGAAGTGTTTCCGGTGGCCCGCTTTGAAGAAGCGACAAAGCGCGTCCTGGCCGAACATGGGGCGCAGGCGCTGCAATATTCCACCACCGAAGGCTACCGGCCACTGCGCGAATACATCGTGCAAAAAATGAGCCGCTATGGCATTCAGACTCGCCCGGAAAACGTTCTCATCACCAGCGGCGCGCAGCAGGCGCTGGACCTCATCGGCAAGGTATTGCTGGACCCCGGCGACGTGATTTTGACGGAGCAGCCCACCTACATGGGGGCGCTGCAAGCGTGGCGCGCTTACCAGGCCGATTACGTCAGTGTGCCGGTTGACGACGACGGCATTTGCCTGGACGAACGGTTTATCGAGGCGCTGCGCGCCGGGCCGAAATTTATGTACATCCTGCCCAACTTCCAAAACCCCACCGGCGTCACCCTGTCGCTGGAGCGCCGCCGCAAGCTGGTGCAAATCGCCGACCATTACGGCATCCCCATCATTGAGGATGATCCGTATGGCGATTTGCGTTACGAAGGCGAGCATTTGCCGCCGCTGATCGCCATGGACGCGGATTATCAGGAAGAAACGCGGCCGAATGGCAACGGCCGTGCCTTCATTCGCGGCGACGTGATTTACCTGGGTACCTTCTCCAAAACGCTGGCTCCCGGCCTGCGCCTGGGCTGGATGGTCGCCCCGGAAGATGTGATCAAGCGCTGCGTGATGGCGAAGCAGGGCATGGACCTGCACACCAGTTCGTTTTCGCAGATGGTGGCGTATGAAGTCGCCAAAGACAATTATCTGGACGAACACAAGCTGCTGATTCGCCAGGTTTACCGCGAACGGCGCGACGTGATGCTGGCGGCGATGGAAGAGCATTTCCCGCTGGGTGTGTATTGGACACGGCCGTCTGGCGGTCTGTTCCTGTGGGTGACTTTGCCGGAATGGATGGACGCGGCCGAACTGCTGAAAACGGCCGTTGCCCACAAAGTCGCCTTCGTGCCCGGCGCGGCTTTTCATGCCAACGCCAGCGAAGGCGTCGGCCACAACACGGCGCGCTTCAACTTCTCCAACGCCCAACCCGCGCAAATCGAAGAAGGCATCCGACGGTTGGGCCTGGCGCTGACCCAGGCGATGGCCGAACAGCACGAGGCGGAATTGGTCATGGCCTGAACGCAAAAGGCCAAAGGAAAACAACATGGAAACTTCAATCATTATCGCCGGATTTGGCGGACAGGGCGTTTTGTTCGCCGGACAGTTATTGGCTTATGCCGGCATGGAAAACAATTTGCACGTCACCTGGATTCCTTCCTACGGGCCGGAGATGCGCGGCGGCACGGCCAACTGTACAGTCATCATCAGCGACGAGCCGGTGGGCGCGCCCATCGTGGCTAACCCGGACGTGGCGGTGGTGCTCAATCTGCCGTCGCTGGAGAAATACGAGCCGATGGTCAAACCGGGCGGTTTGTTGGTGGTCAACAGCTCACTCATCAACGAAGCCGTCAGCCGCACCGACATAGACGTGGCCTACGTCCCGGCCAACGACATCGCCAACGAGCTGGGTTCCGCTAAGATGATGAACATGGCAACGTTGGGCGCACTGCTGGCCCGCCGGCCGATTCTCACCCTGGACCAACTCAACCAAACCCTGGACGCCCACCTGCCCTCGCGCAAAGCGCACCTGCTGGAGGCCAACAAGCTGGTCGTCCAAAAAGGCTACGAGGCAGCGGCCACTCTGGCTGCCTGATTATCATTCGACTTTCCAAATTTACCCTTTCAACAAAAAATCCCTGACGCAGCGAAAGCGCCAGGGATTTTTTGTTGCCTGTAGCTTCTCGGAAGTTGGGGACTTCCGGGAAGTTGGGCATAGATTACTGACAGAAGGTGTCATGATTGTCCCCTAAACTAACGTCTAAAAGATGGGTTCAATCTCCCCGATTGAACCCATCTGGGACAAGGTGAAACCATGACACAATTTCAGTTAACTGCACCGTATCAACCCACCGGCGACCAGCCAACGGCCGTTACCCACCTCTTCAACGGCCTGCACCACGGGCTGCGCCATCAAGTGCTGCTGGGAGCCACCGGAACCGGCAAAACCTTCACCATCGCCAACGTCATCCAGCAGACGCAGCGCCCCACCCTCATCCTGGCCCACAATAAAACGCTGGCGGCGCAGCTTTACAGCGAGTTCAAAAACTTCTTCCCCCACAACGCCGTCAGCTACTTTGTGAGCTATTACGACTATTACCAGCCGGAAGCCTACATCCCGCGCACCGACACCTACATCGAAAAAACCACCGAAATCAACGCCGAAATCGAGCGGATGCGGCTGGCGGCGACACAAGCCCTGGCCACCCGGCGCGACGTGATCGTCATCGCCAGCGTCAGCGCCATCTACTCGCTGGGCGACCCGGTGAAATATCACCAGGCGCACGCCCATTTTCAGGTGGGCGAAGTGCGCCAGCGTGACAAGATGCTGCGCCGGTTGGTAGGCATTTACTACGAACGCAATGATTTGGACCTGGATTACAATCGCTTCCGGGTGCGCGGGGACGTACTGGAGATACGGCCGTCTTACGCCGCCAACGCCTACCGCATCGAATTCTGGGGCGACACCGTCGAACGCATCACCGAGATTGACCCACTGACCGGCGAACTGCTGACCGAACTGCCGGAGTTGATGATTCACCCGGCGCGCCACTTCGTGACGGAGCAGGAAGACCTGGAGAGCGCCATCCAACGCATTGAAGCCGAACTGGCAGAGCGTCTGGCCGAACTGAACCGCGAAAATAAGTTGCTGGAAGCCTACCGTCTGGAACAGCGCGTCCGCTACGACCTGGAGATGCTGCGCGAGATGGGGTACTGCACCGGCAGCGAAAACTACACCCGGCATTTTTACGGCCGTCCCGCCGGGATGCCGCCCTGGACCCTGCTCGATTACTTCCCCGACGATTTCCTGCTCGTCGTGGACGAAAGCCACATGACCCTGCCGCAAATCCGCGCCATGTATCACGGCGACCGGCAGCGCAAACAAACCCTGGTGGATTTTGGCTTCCGCCTGCCCAGTGCGCTGGACAACCGCCCGCTCACCTTCGAGGAATGGGAAGCGCGTCTCAATCAGGTCATTTACACCACCGCCACGCCCGGCCCCTACGAGCGCAGCCACAGCGAAAACACCGTCGAGCAAATCATCCGCCCCACCGGGCTGATCGATCCGCAGATCAGCGTGCGGCCGGTGAAAGGGCAGGTAGACGATTTGCTCTTCGAGGTGCGGCGGCGGGTAGATCGCGGCCAGCGCGCCCTCATCACCACGCTCACCAAGCGCATGGCCGAAGACCTGGCCGACTACCTGGCGGAAATGGGCCTGAGCGTCCATTATTTGCACAGCGAAGTGGAGACGTTGGAGCGTATCGAAATTTTGCAAGATTTGCGCCGGGGTGTTTATGATGCCGTCGTCGGCATTAACTTGCTACGCGAAGGGCTGGACTTGCCGGAAGTGACGTTGGTCGCCATCCTGGACGCCGACAAGGAAGGCTTTTTACGCTCCGACACAGCGCTGATCCAGACGATTGGCCGGGCAGCGCGACACGTGGAAGGCACGGTGATCATGTACGCCGACCGGGTGACGGCTTCGATGCAGCGGGCGATTGACGAGACCAACCGTCGCCGCGAGAAGCAAATCGCCTACAATACGGCGCACGGCATCACGCCGCAAACCATCGCCAAAGGAATTAGCGAACTGGAATGGACAAAGGGGAAGGATGAGGCAACGGCCGTTACCGAACCCGCCCCCACCTACACAGCCACCGATCTGCTCGTCCAGCTAGAACAACTGGAAACCGACATGAAAACGGCCGCTCTGCTGCTGCAATTCGAGCGCGCCGCCGCCCTCCGCGACCAGATCGTAGAACTGCGCGGCCAGTTGGAACCGGCTTAAAAATAGGTACACGGATGACTAGCCCGCAAAGCCTGCGCCGCGCATCTCCATCGGCAGGTAAAAGATGAACATGGCGGCCACGGCCAGCGCCAGCAGCAAGACCAGCCAGGGTAATTGCGCCGCCAGACCGTCCGGCTGCTTTTCGGCGCGGTGGGCGCGAGTGTTGACGGCGTAAAAGCTAGCGGCAAACCCGGCCAGCACCACCACCATCTCCAACGGGTCCAGCCAGGCTGCTGGTAAAACCGGCCCCAGCGCCCAATCCGGCGCGCCGAAAAAGGCGAGGTTGTGGTCCAGCAAAAAATTCTGGAAGACAGGCACAATCGTCAGGGCGCTGCCCAGGAAGTGGAACCCGGCGTAGTGGGCAAACCAGATGGCAAACGAGAGCGGCAGCAGCGCCGGAGCGTATCGCGCCAGCGAGACGCGCAGCGATTCCTGGCGGCGAGCCAATCGGCGGCTGAGCCAGGCCGCACCCAGGCCCAGGCCAACGGGCAGCAGCAAATTCAGCCCGATAAAAATCAGGAAGAGAACCAGCCCCTCGTTGTTGATGCCCAACCAGCGGCCCAAGGCAGCCTCCAGAACATACACCGGCGGAACCATGCCAAAGGCGTTGCTCAGCCCGGCCAACGTGAAGACCAAAATCAGCAGGTGCAAATCCCAGCGGCGGGGCCAATCGCCGGGGGTGGTGGCTTCGCGCAGGGGATTGCGGATGGCGAGGGCGACGTTGTCGTAGGGGCAGGCGCGGGCGCAATCCAGGCAGAACACGCAGTCCATGTTGCTGCTGATTTGCGGCGCGAACAACTCCGTACCGCAACCCAGAACGTCGCCGTTGCCGTTGAGGCACTCTTTGCCTACGCAGGTGCGGCAAGTATCCGGGCTGAGGACGGTGATTTGCGTCGGGGAGATGGTGGAATTGACAAAGTTGAACGTGCCGAGCGGACAGACGTATTTGCAAAAGGGGGATTCGGCAAAAAGCGCTTCCAGCACAAAGGAGGCGATAAAATAGGCCAGGATTACCCAGGCGGTGAGCAGCGGGCTGGCCCATAAATCGAGCCATTCGTACAGCCAGAGGTAAACAAACAACACGCCGATGGCCAGCCATTTGCTGCGCAGGGCGCGGGGCCAGCGACGGCCGTTTCCACTTAGTTTCCGCGCCAGCGTGCGCGGCAGGGTAAAAGGGCAGCTCATGCAAAACAGATTGCCAAACAGCAGCAGTCCCAGCATCACCAACCCGCGATAATGCACCCAGGTGACGACGGTCGCCAGGTTGGTGGGGGCTAACGGCCGTCCCGTAAAGCCATCGTAGAGGAGAACGGCCGTGACCGCCAACATGCCACACTGCAAAACCAGCCGCCCCCAGCGCCAGCGCAAAAAACGCCCGATGAGCGGAAAGCGTAGGACGTTCGTTGTCATTCGTAAACCGTGATTCGTGGTCCGTAGTCTGCTAACAGTTAACTGTTATCTCTT
>CALFEW010000831.1 GCA_937958365.1 uncultured Chloroflexota bacterium
TAGTTTTCTTTGAGAAGGCAGGCTTTTTGGCGCAAAAAGCCTGCCTTTTTCTGCAGAAGTCTTGTTTTCTTTCTTGATGGCGCTATTTGTGGAGACGGCCGTATCCTACCCCCTTCCCTTCCCATTCGTGTATAATACAAATACCGATTCAAAGTCCGCTGTTTGCGCGGCGGTTTACCATTACCAGACCGCTGTTTGAGGATTGCCCAAGATGTCAGACCAGACCCAGTCGGCCCAGTCACCCCAACGATTACGTGTCATGGTCGCTGACGACGTCACCGAAACCCGTCGCAGCACCCGCCTGATGCTGACGCTGATCCCTAACGTGGAGATTGTGGCCATTGCCAAAAACGGCCGTGAAGCCGTGGAATTAGCCCGCCAACACAAGCCCGACATCGCCCTCATGGACGTTAACATGCCCCACATGAATGGCTTGCGCGCCATTGAAGTGATGCTCAGTGAGCGCCCGGAAATGGCCTGTGTGGTCATCTCCGCAGAGCGTGATACGGAGACGCTGCTGGAAGCGATGGCCGTTGGCGCACGCGGCTACCTGACCAAACCTTTCACCTCCGACCAACTGATCGAAACGGTGGGCCGTATCAGCCGCGGCATTATCGCCAGCCGCAGCCGCACCGACCAGTCGGCCAACATGCGCCGGCAGCGCGACATTTATCTGGTAGAGTTGGCCCACGAGTACGTCAAACAGCGCCGCACCGACGACAAGGCGCTGCTGGTTTACGAAGAATTGGCGGCCCGCTCAGACTGCGACGTGCAGTGGCTTATGTCGCTGGCAATGATCTACGTTTTACGCAAAGAATGGAGCAAGCTCAAGCAATTGGCCCTGCGTCTGGAAAACCAGACTTAGAGACGCCGGTGACGGAGCAAGATTTTGCCGCTGAACGGGCGGCAATGGTTGAAGAGCAGCTTCGGCAGCGGGGGATTCGGGACACGGCCGTTCTGGAAGCCATGGGCGCCGTCCCCCGCGAATTGTTTGTCCCCAAAAACCTCCAGGCCCACGCCTATAAAGACGGCCCGCTGCCACTGCCCCACAAACAGACCATTTCCCAACCCTACGTCGTCGCTTATATGATCTGCCTGCTGCATTTGAGGCCGCAAGACGCGGTTTTGGAAGTGGGCGCAGGTTCCGGTTACGCGGCGGCCGTCCTCAGCCGTCTGGCGCGCGTGGTGTACACCATCGAACGGCACGCCGAGCTGGTGGCCTACGCCCAAAAACGGCTGGCCTACCTGGGCTATGACAACGTTCACGTCATTCATGGGGATGGCTCACAGGGCTATCTGGCACACGCCCCGTATGAAGCGATTGTCGTGGCTGCCGGTGGCCCGGCAGTGCCCGATTCGCTGAAGAAGCAGCTTGCCATCGGCGGACGGCTGGTCATGCCGGTGGGATTGGATCGTCGCCAGCAGCGCCTGGTGCGGGTGACACGGCTGGAAACGGCCGTCTTCGACGAAGAACGCAAAGGCCAGGTCGCCTTCGTGCCCCTGATCGGCTCCGAAGGGTGGCAGCAAAGCTGATCAATTGTCAATGGTCAATAGCCAATTGACAATTGACAATTAGCTATTGACCATTAGCAATTAACCAGGGGAGCAGGTCAGCGGTGGAATTGAGGATGATGTGCGCCCCGGCGCGGGCCAGTTCCCGCCGTTCGCCAAAACCACAGAGAACGGCCGTACTCCATGCCCCAGCCCGCCGCGCCGCCAATACATCCATCGTCGTGTCGCCTACCATCAGGCAGTTGGTCACCGGCACGCCCAATTGCTGAGCCGCCAGGTGAATCGGTTCGGGATGAGGTTTCAGGCGATGGGTATCTTGCAAACCCAACGTGGCGCTGAAAACGCCGCTCAGACTGGGAAAACGCAGCAAAAACTGGTCAATGTGGTAGCGGCTGCGCGTGGTCACCAGGGCCAGCGGGTAGTGTTCCGCCAGCGTCAGCAGCAATTCTTCAACGCCGTGAATCAGGCAAAATTCCGGCGCAGGGTACACGCCGCGCCGTCGTCTTAGCGCATCGGTCACGCTCATTAAGGGCAGGTCCAGGCGCAGCCAATCCAGCAAGGTGATGAGGGCATTACCGGGAGTTTCCGCTTTCATCATCAACCAACGGGCAACGGCCGGAGTACGCGCCTGGAACAACGGCCGTAGCTGGCGTTCCAGCCGGGCCACAGCCTGATCATCGGTTTCAATTAACGTGCCGTCCAGATCAAACAAGACAGCCTGAATAGGGTTAAAGGGGATTATCGTCATGCAAAGGGCCAAAAGTGCAGGAGGAGGAGGGCTACGGCCGTTATCGTCAGGTTATCTATACCCTTGATGGAGACCGCTTCGACAAACGTGGTGCAAAAAGTGATGACAAAAGCCGGCAAAAAGGCTGTAGACGGCGTAATGGTGGGTGGTCCGGGCATCACCCACAGGGCCAGCCAGGTAAACAACATGCCAAACACAAAAAAGCCGGCCGACCCTTCCACTGTGCGCATGTGGGAAGCGACGAAATAAGCGCGACGGCCGTAAGCCTTCCCGACCACCGGCGCCAGACCATCCCCCCAGGTCAGCGGCATCAGCGAGGCAACCATTAAGGCCGGCTGCTCCCAAAACACAAGCACTCCAGCAGCGGCGGCCAGCGGGAAATAAATCGTGCCCTTGTTAGACTTGTCTGAACTGGCCATCGCCGGCACAAGCTCATACTTGTAATCCAGGTAAAGCAAAAAGGTAAATACCAGACACGTCCCAATAAACGGCCACGGTGAGGTGAAAATGTAAACCAGCCCCCACGTCATCATGCCCACGCCAATATGGATCACTTTACGTGTGAAGCCGCTGGTATAACCGCGTCGCCGTCGCAATAGTTCCGCCAGGCCAATGATGCTAAAAATGTATACCGTGCAGATAATAATGCCAAGTAGGTTGTTATTCAGCAGCATGATTCTCTCTTTAGATGTAGATACCAGGTTTCTTTGGAGGAGTTGATTCGTTTGTTGGCGAACCAATCCTAGACAATCAAGTGATCGTACAACATATCCAGGCTCAGATCGCGTACGACGGTTTCGTTGGTTTGCACGGTCAGGCTGGCGGCGGCTGCCCCCAGGCGAATGGCTTCGATGGTCGGCAGATCGTTCAACATGCCAAACATAATGGCTGCCGTGACAGCGTCGCCGGTGCCGGTGTTGTCTATGATGTGGGCATAACTGGCCGGCAGAAACCCCACTTCGTCAGACGTGGCATAGCTAAGGCCGTAGTTGGACAGCGTGAGAACGGCCGTGCCCACACCCGCCTGCACCAACAATCGCGCCAGATCGGGGTTGGAATCCGGGTCATGACCGGATAAATCAATCTGAAGCAGTTCGGCGGCTTCCATCTGGTTGGGGACGACGAGATGAAGGTGGGAGAGAAACGGCCGTAACTTATACGCCAACCGGGCAGAAGACGGGTCAGCGCACAAGGGCACGCCATATTGCTCCGCCAGCCGGACCACTGTGCTCATCGCATCCGGTGACAGGCTGCCGTCCATCATAATCAACGAAGCGTCACGGAACAGCCGCCGCAGGCGGTACAAATAGCCGGAAGTGATGGTTTGCATCACGCTCACGTCATCCAGGGCCACAGACAACGAGCCATCATCTTCCAACACGGCCAGGTAAGCGCCCGTGTGGTAATCGTCTTCTTGCAACACGTGGCTGACGTCCACGCCGGCATCGGCCGTTTGCGACAACAGTTGGTCGCCAATCACATCATGACCAACGGCCGAAATCAAGATCACGTCTGCGCCCAACCGTCCCAAATTTTCGGCCACATTCCGGGCCGTGCCGCCACGTGTAATCCGCACATTCGCCGGATTAGACGTGCCTGGCTCCAGGCCGGCCAACGGCTTGCCCTTGGTATCCAACAACGTTGCCCCGATTACCAAAATATGCTCGCCCATGCCATCCTCCAAAGAAAACGATCAAAGATCACACAATTGAAGAGTAAGACTATGCAGCCACACAATTTGGAGATTGATCCCACCACCCGCTGCTCACCCGCTGCCTGTTGGTTGCTGCCGCACCTTCAGGCCAACCCAGATGCCAATAACAATACCAATAATATCCTCAACGTACAATGGTCTTTCCTCATCTGGCGACAACCTGACGCTCCCTTTCCCCTGATTGGCTCCCATGGCCGCCAAGTCCTGGTTTTTCAGCGGTGGTGGCGCCTCGATCTTGCCCAAAAAAATCGGTGAGGGGTAGTGCGTCGCCAGCGGCGGCTGCTCCGCCTGAACCGGGACAATGCCGGCCCCTACTTCGTCATCCACGATAACCAGGTCGCCATGCCGGATCGGGTACTGGCTGATGCGTCTGTCAACCAGGATGTGGGCGTCGGTGGAAATATTGGGAAACAAGGCCCGCACTTCCGGCCAGCTTGCCGGGTTAGGTTTCACCCATATCAGGTGGTTGTCCAGGTTTTGATGGGCCGGGAGGGGCGTCGTGGCCGCAGGAACGGCCGCAGGAACGGTCGCAGGAACAGCAGGCGGGGGCACGGCCGTTTCCCCGCCCAGGTCTGCTTGTGGTTCCGTTTTCTCGTCAGAGCCTGGCGCAAAGGGCGCGCCAACCGTCAGATTGAAGATGGGCAGATCGGCTGTGGCGCGGCTGGCGGCTGCGGCAAAGATGGGGGTAGAGGACGGCCGTCGCTCTGGCGTCTGTGTCATGATGGGCGTTGGCGTTTCGCCATCGGCCGGGGTAGCTGGCGGGGAAGGAACGGCCGTATCAATAGGAATGCGTCGCGCCTGCCCATCCGAGGCGGTTCCTTCTTCCAGATGTCGCATCTGCCGGAGCAAACTCTGGCGGCTGGCCGCCAGTTGCCCGCGCAAGGCGCGCCAATAGGCCCCCAGGCCGCCCGTCAAGTCATCTACCGGAAACTGCGCCAGACGCTTTTCCGCTTTGCCATACTGGCTCAGAGCGCGTTCGTAATGGTACGCGCCCTGCTGCGCCACTCCTTGAGCAAAATAAGCCAGGCAAACGGCCGGGGTCTGATCTTCAAAATCCCAATAGCGGCGCGCCTCGGCAAAAGCAGGCAGCGCGCCCAGAAATTGTCCAGAATACAGGTAAATCAGGCCGTTATAAAACTCGCTCAGCGCCATCTGCTCATAATTGCCGATGGCCCGCGTCACCCGCTGCGCTCGCTCCATGGCCGCCACCGCGCCCGCGCCCAGCCCGCTAAAAGGGTAGCGAAACTTGAAATCCTTCAAGGTGAGAATGTCCACCAGCGGCGGGTCTGGATACAACATCTCCAACAGAGCTTCTAAATCGTCCACAGACGAGAGGTTCTCATTGGGAATCGCCGGTATCATCCAGACTTACTCGCTCTCTTTCCGCTGCGCCGGCAGACGCTTTTCGGTGCGCAGTTGCCGCTGCAAATCTACCAGTTGGGGAACCAGACTGGTCGGCAGCGTCTGGAATTGCTGTGACTGTCGGGCCATTTTTTCCAACGCCTCCACCATGCGCAAAGCGACCACTTCCCGCATGGTTCCCACGCCGCCGGCCCGCCGGGCATTTTCCAGGCCCTCCATAATCGCCTGAATCATAATCACTTCCGCCTCGGCCCGCGCGATTTCCATTTCTGTCAGGGAATTGGCGCGTCCTTCGGCTACCGTGAGCTGGGCGTCTGTTTCCAGGTCGGCTTTCCAGCGTTCGATGTATTGCTGTTGGGCGTCCGGCTGCTCCAACCGGCCGATGTAGGCGCTGAGCAGCTCTATGCCCACGTTGACCAACGAACCGCGCAGCAGGCGCTCCAATTCCTGGTTGAGCGTCAGGTACGGGTCGCGGCGGCCCTGTGGGTAAAGCAGTTCGTCGAGGCGGTATTTGGCGACGATGGTGGATAGGACGCCGCGGGCCATGTTGCCCGGCGCGTCTTGCCAGGTAAAAATTTGCTCGTCGTCCCGGTTGGTTTCAGCGTAGGCGGCCAGGCGCACGGCTTCGGCGCTGTAGGGGAATGGGTTTTCGCGGGTAGAGGTTGGGCCGCCGGTTTCAATCCGAAAGGTGAGGGTCACGTCGGCGGTCACGTCAATGCCTTCCAGCGTCACCAGGGGCACTTCGCTGAGGAAGCGCTCTTGGGTGCGCAAATCGAGCAGGGTGTGGATATATTCAAAACGGCCGAGTTTTTGTTTGCCGGGGGGGAGGATGCGGTAGTAACGGCCGTTCACCTCCGTCACCGCCACTTCGCCCACCGGTATCTGGACCAGGCCGGGTCCACCCACACGCAGCAGTTCTGAACTCTCGCGCAGTTTAGCCAGGGTTCTACTGGATACGGCCGTTGCCGTCCCTTGCGCCGTCTCGCCCACCAACCGCACCAAAAAGCGCCGGGCAACGCTGCTGTCTGGCAAATCATACAAGACGCGCACCAGACTGACCGCCGCCAGGTAAGCCAATACCCAGCCCACAATCACCGGAATAAAATGACGCAGCACACGCGGATGAAAAAATTCAACCAGCATAACGATGGGCGGCGGCAGCGGGGGCATTCCCGGCAGCAGCGTCTGCCAGCGATTGTTCAACGAAACTGTGAGGTCCAGGCGCTCCAAAGCGTGCGCAAACACCCAATAAAGAATCACGCTGACCACCATGATCGCCAGGAATGCGCCACGCGAAACCGGCAACGTCGTGGAAGTGGGGGCCGGACGAGTACGACGCCTCACGATTGTGGCTCCTCCAATTCCTCGATCCAGGCAAGCATTTCGCGGGAACTATCCACCATGCTGGTCAGCGCCGGCTGCGGGATTAGCGCCTTCAGCGAAGCGTCGGAAACCGCTTCTTCAAACGCTTCAATCATGCGCAGCGTCACCACTTCGCTCAGGTTGATGTTGTCGTCGCGGCGCATAGCCAGAATGTTTTGCGTGATATTGTCTATGATTTCGATTTGCGCTCGCGCCCGCGCCCGTCGCAGGCGGCGTTCGGCTTCGGCGTCGCCTCTGGCGCGGCGCACCAGGATTTCGCCCTGCCATTTGGCCTGCCACTGCTTGATGCGCTGGGCCGACACCGCTTCTGGCAGCGTGAGTCGGCTGGTTCCCACGTTGAGAATCTCTACCCCCACCAGCATCTCGTTGCGTTCCAGATTGCGCTGGATGCGCTGCCGAATCTCGTTGAGGGGGCCAATCCCATTGGCGTCTACTTGATACAGCTCATCCAGGGTGTATTGGGTAATTTCGGCCACCAGCAAGGCAGCCGCTTGCGGCGCAACCTGGCTGGACCAGCGGCGCAGGTTGTCGGCGGGGTCTACACTGCCAGCGTAATTCACCTGAAAAACGGCGTCTGGGTTGTAGGGATAAACCAGGTTGTCTGGCGAAAGGTCTGGTTCTTCTTGCCAGATGCGGAACAGCACAAACACGTCTAACTCCACCGGGATGCCATCGCGGGTGTTGGCCTTGACGCGCTGTGAACGGGTGTGGCGGCGCAAATCAATGACCTGGGAAACGCTTTCGCCTGTGTAGAGGACGACAAAACCAGGACCGGCCGGGCGGGAATAACCTGAACCTTTGACGAGGGCCAGGACTTGGTGGCTGCGGCCAATGCCGCTGCGCAGCGTTTTGAAGCTGGGTGGTAAAGCCGTTGCCGCGGAGGAAACGGCCGTTTTCCCCCCTCGTCTTGTCAGGCGTGGCTCTGGTGCGGGGCGCTTGGGGGGAGATAGATAGTTACGCCAC
>CALFEW010000832.1 GCA_937958365.1 uncultured Chloroflexota bacterium
ATGGCTGTGTTATACATGCCCCGCCGCGCATATTCCTGGCTGAGATACAAGGATTCCAGCACCTTCTCCGTGCCGGAGGTCAGCACGTCGCCCAAGATCATCATGCCCGTATCGGAAAAGGCGTCCAATCGCTGGCGGGCTTCTTTCACTTTGTCTTCCCAGCCCTTGTGACCTAAAAATTCCACCAGCGAGTTGGCAAAGGCTGTCGCCTTTTCCGGTTCGCCCTGCGTCACCAGGCTGTCGGCCAGGTTTTCGTATAGCTCAATCAGCCGGTCAGCCTGGTCGTGGCGCACCGTACCCATATCCACGATTTTGAGAACGTTGATAAAGCTTTCGATGGATTTGTTGATCTGGCCGCGCGCCCGGTAAGATTCGCCCAAAGCAAAGTAGCTGGCCAGGCGGTACTCTTGGTCTTTCACCGAAAACTCAAATTCGCGGATGGCGTCTTCAAAGCGCAATTTGTCTTGATAGAGCAGCCCCAGGTTAAAGCGGGCGGCGGTGCTGGACAGACCGGCCGCCAACGCCTGTTCGTAGGCGCTGATTGCTTCATTGATCATGCCGCGCCGCTGGTAATCGAGGGCCTGGCTGATGAGAAAGTCGCGTTCGATTTTGCCGGCCGGCTGGTCTTCTTCGCTATTTTCTTCAAAGAGTTCGACGGCAAGCTGTTCCATAGCCATGCGGCGGGCGTCTTGGACGGGTACGGCCGTTTCCACCACCCGTTTGTCCGGCGTCCAGGCTTGCACGTCCTTTTCCAGGTCTACGGCCAGCCGCAGCAAGCCGCTCGTCTTGCCAGACGTTGGCGGCGCAGCAGGACGCTCATTGGCGAACAGCATTTCCCCTTGTTTAATCAGTTCGATAGCTGTGAGAATGTCCGGGTTCCGTGGGTCCAGTTGCAGCGCCAGTTGGCACGCTTGCAGCGCCTTGTTCTTCACGCCCTGGCTCTGCAAAATGCGGGCAATATCCAGATATTCCTGAATAGCGTTGCGCACAGCCCCCTGGCGTTGGTAAACGGAAGCAAGGCGTTGGTGCGCCCCCAACAGGTTTGGCTCCAGGCGAACAGCGCGATGCCAGTTGTTCATGGCGTCATCCAGGCGTTTACGATTTAGTTCGATTTCGCCAATCGCCATGTATGTTTTACCCGCCTCGCTGACCATGCCCAGGGCTTCTTGCACTTCGGCCACCCGCTGCAAGTGCATCACTTCCCCACGAGAATAGCGCGCCGCCAGTTTGTAATTTTCCAGGGCTTGTTCCAGTTGGTTTAGCTCCAGGTAAGCCATTCCCAGGCCGGCATATGGCGCCGGTTCCATTGACTCCTCGCGGGCTGCTTCGTTAAAGGCTTCAACGGCTTCCTGCCAACGCTGATCCCAACCGTAGGTGTGGCCTCTGTTTAGCGCTTCTTCGTAGTGGGCACGGTTCGTTGCCATCCAGTAATCTCCGGGTTATGGGTCAGCAGCCAGTGGTCAGTGTACGAACTATCGAACACTGACCACCGGCCACTGACTGCTGAACATTGTTCACTCGGCCATTAAACGAACGAGAATCGCTTTTTGCGCGTGCATCCGATTTTCGGCCTGGGGGAACAGGCGCGAATGCGGACCATCGGCGACTTCGTCGGTGATTTCGTCGCCGCGATGGGCCGGCAGGCAGTGCATGACGATGCAGTCTGGTTTGGCTTTGGCGACCAACGCCTGGTTGACCTGGTAGGGGGGGAACAGTCGGGCGCGTTCGGCGGCTTCGGCTTCCTGCCCCATGCTGGTCCAGACATCGGTATAGATCACATCGGCGTCGGTAACGGCCGTAACCGGATCTTCCACCAGCTCCAACGTTGCCCCAGCCACACTCATCTCGGCCGCCAGGCGCACATCGTCCGCCGTCAAATTGTACCCGGCCGGCGAAGCCACCGACATGTGCATGCCCAACTTCATCGAGGCAAACATCAAAGAGCGCGTCACGTTATTACTATCGCCCACGTAGGCTAACTTCAAGCCTTCCAGCTTGCCTTTGTCTTCCAAAATGGTAAACACGTCGGTCAGCCCCTGGGCCGGGTGGTTATAATCAGACAACCCATTGATCACCGGCACAGAGGAATAAGCGGCCAGGTCCAGAATGTGTTGGTGTTCAAATACGCGGGCCATAATGCCATCTACATAGCTGGATAATACTCTGGCTACGTCCGGCACGCTCTCGCGTCCGCCCATCTTGACTTCATTTGGCGATAGGTAGAAAGCATAACCGCCCAAATGCACCATGCCCATTTCAAAAGAAACACGAGTCCTGAGCGATGGCTTTTGGAATACCAACGCCAGGCTTTTGCCTTTTAGTAGCGGTCTGTTGCCGCCGTTGCGCCATTCAGCCTTGAGAGAAAGTCCCAAATCCAAGAGGTCATGGAGTTCATCTGGGGTTAAATCTGCAATGCTCAGGTAGTGGTTCATGTTAATAATCTCCTGGCTATATGAGGGTTAATTTTATCTTAAAAGATCGCCAGTCAGTATACCACAGGCAAAAGCGTTAAGGAAAGAATTAAACATAACTTGACGCTTACCTTAGTTGTGATAAGATTTATTTTGCAGAGGGGATGTCACTGTTAAATCGTTCCCATCAGGAGATTGAAGGGTAGGTGACATATGGATTTTGTGCGTAAACAACCAACTATTGCCTTATTAATCGTGTTTGTGCTTGGCTTCTCAATTGGGCTGTTTCTTTTTGGGTGGTATTTGACGCCAGTAACCTGGACAGACGCAGCGCCAAACGCCTTGTCACAACAATATCAAGATCTTTATGTGCGGGCCGTAGCCGACGCTTATTCGTTTGACAACAACACACAAAAGGTGCAGGAAGCTTTGGGTGGTTGGGGCGGCGCTGACGCGGCATGTTCGGCAGCAACTCGTTCCACCGATCCGGCGGAAGTACAACGGCTGCAAGCCGTCGCATCTGTCGTAAATGGCGGCGTGGGCTGCGCCGGAGTACCGGCCGTTACCGTTCCTGGTACTGGCGAAGTTGCTCCGGCAGAAGAGGGTGGCGGTGGTCTGACTTCCATTCTTTTCCTGGGCCTGCTGCTCGTGATCTTGATTGCGGCCATTATTTTTGTCATCAATCGGCGTAATGCGATGTCGCAGGAAGACGGCCGTTCCACGCAAAGTAACATGCCGGCGGTTGCTCCGGTGTCTGCGGGTGGCGTAGAGCTAGACACCACGCCCATAGCCAGCGTAGATACCACCTATGTTTGGGGTGATGACCGCTTTGAGTATTCATTCCCCATCGAAAACCAATCGCAGGATTTTCTGGGTGACTGTGGCATTGCCATCGCGGAATCCATTGGCACGGACACCCCCCGAAACGTCACAGCCTTCGAAATCTGGCTCTTCGATAAAAACGACATCCGCACCCGCACCAAGATTCTCATGAGCGACCATGCTTTCTTTGATGAAGGCATCAAAGCCAAGCTGGCGACGAAGGGCGCGGAGCAAATTCTGGCCCAGGAAAATCAGACGATTGTTTTGGAAACCGTTTCGCTTATTCTGAACGCCCAAATCACCGCCATAGAATATGGTCAGGACGCCAATTTGCCGCCATCGAGCTATTTTGAGCGGCTGTCCATTAAGTTCCACGTCTGGAGCAAAGAAGGCGAATTTGAGCCGCCAGACATTGAAGGGCGCGTACAGGAAATCCAACAAATTGACGTAGACGATGCGTTTGATTTCTAAAAACGGCCGTTAAAAAGAGGATTAAAAAAGCCCCCTGCGCAACAGGGGGCTTTTTTTATTCTCGATCAGGCCCGTTCGTAGGGATTAAAGATTTTTTGCCATTCGTCGAGGGCATAACGGTCGGTCATGCCGGCGATGTAGTCGGTGATGACTCGAGGCAGGGGGGCATGGTCCAGGCGGTGGCGGTGGGAATCGGGCAGCATGTTGGGTTCTTGCAGGTAGACGCCAAACAGTTCGGAGATGAAGCGCTCGGCTTTGAACTGCATTCGCATGAGGCGGTAATGGCGGTACATGCGTTCGTAGAGGAATTTTTTGAGGCGCTGAACTTTGGGGCCAAAATCGGCAGAATAACCAACGACGTTTTGGGCGTGGGTCTGAATTTTGAGAGGTGTGTCCAGATTGTGGTCGTCTAAGGCGGTGGCTGTCTGTTGGAGGACGTTGATGATCGAACGGCCGATCAGTTCGCGGATGATTTCGTGGCGGGTGGTGTGGGTGAACGGCCGTTTCCCATCCCAGCCCACCGCGTCAGTCAACTCCTGCCATATCTCCAGGTCGGCCAGGTCTTCAACGGTAAACAGCCCGGCCCGCAGACCATCATCCAGGTCGTGGCCGTTGTAGGCAATCTCATCTGCCAGATTGGCGAGTTGCGCTTCCAACGAGGCACGCTTCTCTGGCGCATAACCGGTGGCGTCGCTTTTGTCGTAAGCCGTCTCATGCTTGATCATGCCTTCGCGGGTTTCATAAGTCAGATTCAGGCCGGGGAAATCGGGGTAACGCTCTTCCAGTTCTGTCACCACCCGAAAGCTTTGCGTATTGTGGTTAAAGCCCCCGTGCGCCGCCATCAACTGATTCAAAATATGCTCACCGGCATGACCAAAAGGCGCATGGCCTAAATCGTGGGCCAGGCAAATGGCTTCGGCCAGATCATGATTGGCTCCCAGACCACGCGCCAGCGAACGACCGAGCTGCGCCACTTCCATGGTATGCGTCAGGCGGGTGCGGTAATGATCGCCTTCATAAAATACAAAAACCTGGGTTTTATATTCCAGACGGCGAAAAGCCGTCGTATGAATAATGCGATCCCGATCTCGTTCAAAGGCGGTGCGGGTGCTGGATTCCGGTTCCGGGTAAATGCGCCCCTGTGACTCGACGCTTTTTAACGCATACGGAGCCAGGGTTGCGGTTTCCACTGTTTCTCGCTGTTCGCGTTTGTAGATCATTATTCAACTCCATCGTGTGGACTATCTTTGCACGTTTAAGAAATTGGACGCGGATTTTCACGGATGCGGCGGATAAACGCAGATTTTTTACCAGTTTAACCGCGAAAATCCGCTTTAATCTGCGTTTATCCGCGTACCATTCATAAATCTGCAACCATAGTGATGTGCCTGCGCCTGGAAAACATTCTCGTTTACGGCGCTTGCTATTATCTTATGACAAGTGTAACATAAACACATCTGCGCGGCATGATTGTCTATCTGGATAGGGTGTAACGCGCAACGGGTATTCTATCAATCTAACAGTAGACACGTTGTTCCCTTCACAAGTTCGGAAACCTGCCGAATATGCAACGAACAAAACTTAACCCGTTTATTATTGTAACGATCATCACCGTGGCAATTGTTTTGGCTTTGGGACTGTTCCTGACCCTGCTGTTTATCCAAAACCGGCCGCCGGATAGCACAACGACCGTGCAGGTGGAAGGCGTGGACGTGCGGATAAATATGAACCCGGAAGATGCCGTGATGATTGTGGAGAATCCGGGGCAAGGGGGTGTGGCCACGGCCGTTCCGCCCAGCACCCAGCCCCCGCCCGCCGAAACGCCCATTCCCGCGCCAACCAACACGCCGGTTCCGCCAACGCCACTGCCCCAGGTTGATCAGATTATTCTCGTTGGGCATACAGTCAGCAGCGCAGACACCCTGTTTAGCATCTCCAACCAATACAACACGACAATTCCCCTCATGGCCCGTTTTGGCGTTTCATCGGCCAATCTGATTCCCGGCAACGTGATTTCAATTGCTGTCGCCAATCCCGCCTTCTGCCCGGGTCGGCGCGCTTACGTCATCCGTGAGGGTGACACGCCGCTCAGCATCAGCCAGATGGCCGGTATTACGCTGGAGGAATTTCGGCAAATCAACGGCCTGACCGAAGGCTCACCGCTTCAGTTTACCAACGTCGTTTGCATTCCCTGACGTAAACCTTTATGAAGAGCTGCCCCGTTACCCTCAGAAAACCTGACTTTTCTCGCCGACGCCGTTGGTTTGGGCCGCTGTGGAGCCTGCTGTGCCTGAGTTGTCTCTCTCTGGCCTGCCAGTTAAGCAGCGTGGTTCTGACGCCAACGGCCGTTCCCCTCGCAGAATCCGGCGTTGCCGCCGGTGGCCTGGACAGTTCTGTGGTCAGCGCCACGCAAGAAGCGCCGCTGCTTCCAGGCTACAGCCGGGCCAATCCGCTGCCGGTGGGGCAAACGGCCGTTGCCGGCCAATATGCCGTCACCATCCTGGGAACCCTGCGCGGCGACGCCGCCTGGCAAGAAATTCACCTGGCCAACGCCAACAATCCCCCTGCGCCCGAAGGCTGGGAATATTTGCTGGTGAAGATGCGTGTGGTGAACAACGACAGCAGCGAGGAGGCGGACTCTATTGGGCTGCACGTGACCGGCGACGGCCGTGTGGTGCATTTTAGTTTCGACAGCGGCGTCGTCTCCCCTGAACCTGCGCTGGAAACCGACCTGGCCGGTGGCGAAACCAGCGAGGGCTGGGAGGCTTACCTCATCCGCCAGGACGAAAGCAACCTGATGCTGATCATGAAAGACTATGCCCATTTTGACACGCCAAACACCTATCTGGCCGTTGAAGAAGGCGCGTCTATCACCGTGGATCGTGAGACCATGCTCGGCATTACGCCCACCGATTTAGGGACAGACGCGGCCAATCCGGCCCCTTTTGGGCAAACCGCTACCGCCGAAGATTGGCAGATCATCGTCACGGACGTTTTGTGGGGCGAACAGGCGTGGGAAGTTGTCCTGGACGCCAACCAATTTAACGACCCGCCGCCGGAAGGCATGATGTATGTTCTGGTAAACGTACAGGTGCGCTACATTGGGCTGGCCGATGGCGAACACAACGTCAGCGACAGCGCCTTTACCCTGCTGACCAGTACCGGCGAAGAAATGACTTCCCCTTCTGTGGTAAGCCCGGAACCGGAATTGTTTTTTGATCTGTACGCCGGCGGTGAAGTGACCGGTTGGATTGTTTTGCAAGCGCCGGAAGAGGCGAAAAACCTGACCCTATACTTTAACCCCTCGTATGATGGGTCGGGCGTGAACGGCCGTTACCTCTCCCTCGGCCAGGGACGATAGGTCTGCCCTTCAAATTCTCAACTTCCCGGCATATAATGGACGCCCATGATAGATGAGGAACTCATTTGGGAACAAGTCTGGCCGGTGCTTGCTGCTGTGGTTGAAGCTGCCATGCGCGAAGATGAAACGGCCGTTGCCCCCAACCTGCTCCCCGGCAGCGCCGCCGCCGATTTGTTGGATTTATTTGGCCTGACCGTGTTCGACATCTTGCTGAAGACAGTCTTGAACCAGGACCAACTGAATCTCATCCAGGTGGTGGACACCAGCGAAGGTGTTTTTATCGAATTTGCCTGGGCAAAGCCGATGTTCGGCCAGGATGGCGCGCCGATAGATACGACCGTGTCGGTGTTGTTACGGATGGAGAACGGCCGTTTCTTCGTCACCGACGTCAACCCCGGCCCATTGGACCTGCTGCTCACGGAAGCGCGCGCCCGCGCCATTCTGGCGACATCCAAACTCTTGGGCCAGCGCGACGAACTGCCACTAGAACCCTGGATATTGCCCCTGGCGTTGTTTGGCGGCCTGCTGCCCCTGCCGCTGCGCCCAGACAGCCTGGGCGATCCGGTGGAAGCGCTCTTTTTGCCCGGTTTGCAGCAGCGCGAGCGCGGCGTCATG
>CALFEW010000833.1 GCA_937958365.1 uncultured Chloroflexota bacterium
CCGGCCAACAGGAACCAGGCGGTAATGCGGCTGAGGCGGGTCACCACTTCGACGTAATCGGTGGACTTTTTGTCCGGCCAGAAGAGGACGGCCAGCAGCAGAACCAACCCGCTGCCGGCGGCCAGGGCGGAGACGAGAAACATGAGGGGCAGAGAGGAGGTACTCCACAACGGCCGTGCCGCCACCACCCCAAACACCGAACCGCTGACAATAATCAGGCCCAACCCCATCGGCAGACTCAGGTAAGCCAACAGCCGCAGGAGTTGGTTCTTGCGCGTTTCTTGCAGCTTGATCAGGTCCAGCACCAACGCCAACTCCACAACCAGCACAACCATGTAGAGGATGTGCAGCCAGACCATCCAGGTGATCATCGAGCTAAACGTGGGGTAGATGAGGACGTGCCAAAAGCGCATCGCCTGACCCAGATCAATAAAAACCACCAGCAAGGCCATCATCAGAACCACAAAGCCGGTAAACAGAGCCAGCGGCTTTAACCGCGCCAACCGCTTAAAGCTCACCAGATAAACCAGGGTGGTGAAAACCAGCAAGCTGCCGACTTCCAACCACACCAGATAATCGTAAAACCCAACCCATAGCCCCCAGGGCACGTAGCTGCCCAGGGCTGTGGGAGCCAGGCCGCTGGTCAGCCGCTGGAAGATGCCGGGCGCGCCAACCAGAAGTAAGACAGCGCCCATCACCCAAAAGATGTCGGTATTGCGCCAGACAAATTGGATACGGCGTTTTTTAGGCCGTGCGTCAATCGTTGTATCTGCCATCATGGACCTCCTTAAGTCAGGTAGTACACCCGTGGTTCGGTGCCTAATTCTTCTTTCAAGCGCATCACGTTGGGGCTGGCGACCAGACTTGTCACCAGGGCGTGCGGGTCGTTGGCGTCGCCGAAGTAGGTGGCGCGGCCGATGCAGGTGGTAACGCAGGCGGGCAAGATGCCTTCCTTGATGCGGTGCTGGCAAAAGTGGCATTTGCGGGCGTTGCCGATGGGCGAACTGCGTTCCCCTTCGGGCCGGTCGTAGCCACGGCCGTATTCAAAATTGCTCACCCGTTCATAATCGTCGGCGACTGTCTGGCCGATGATCAGCCCCTCGGCGATGGGCAACCCTTCGTTGTAGGTGAAGCCAAAGTCGGCGGTGCGGGCGGAGTAAGGGCAGGCGGTGATGCAGTAGCGGCAGCCAATGCAGCGCTCGTAGTTCATCTCCACAATGCCTTCTTCGTTGGTGTAGGTAGCCCCAACGGGACAAACCGGCACGCAGGGCGGGTTATCGCACTGCATACAGGGGCGCGGCACGAAGCGCCGGCCGACGTTGGGATACGTCCCCCATTCTTCTTCGAGGACGGGGCGATAGACGACGCCGGGCGGCAGCTTGTTTTCGGCCACGCAGGCGATGGTGCAGGCGTGGCAGCCGACGCATTTACGCAAATCTATGACCATCACCCAGCGGCGCTCGGCCGGCTGTTTTTGCAGGGCGCGGGCCAGGTCGGCGTTCATGCGGGTGATGACATCGGCGTCGGTGTCTATTTCGGGGACGGAAGCGGCCTGCTGGGGGATAGTGAAGACAGCAACGTCTGTTTTGTCTTCCAGCATTCGGCC
>CALFEW010000834.1 GCA_937958365.1 uncultured Chloroflexota bacterium
GCATTATCAGACAGCCGGTACACCCGAATGGTGGCGTCTTCGGAGGCGGAAGCCAGGAAACGGCCGTCGGGCGACAGGTCCACATCCAGCACCGCGTCGTCGTGGGGCGGAAAGGTATAAACCGGCGACCCATCGTCAACCCGCCACAACCCGACGGTAAAATCGTGTGAAGCGGCGGCGACGAGTTGCCCATCAGCGCTGAAAACCAGGTTGTTGCGGAAAAAAGAGCAGCCGGGCACGTCCTCTTTCTCGCCGCCCATCGCCACGTGCAATGCGCCATCGGCCACCTGCCAGACGTTCACGGTGTCGTCGAAGGCGATGGGACCGGTGCGCTGGCCGGCGCCGGCAGCCAGGAAACGGCCGTCCGGCGAAAAGGCCACGCTGTCCACCTTGCCGCTTGGCTGACCGAGCGTTTGCTGCGGCGCGCCATGCAATCCCCAGATTTGCACCAGACCGCTGGCAAAACTCACGGCCGTCGTCGCCCCATCCGGCGCAAAAGTCACGTCGGTGATGTCGCCCAACATGTGGGCGGACAGGCTTTGCACCAGACGGCCGTCGGGCAATTGGCGGATTTCTACCAGGCCGTTTTGGTCCACGGCGGCAAAGCGCGCGTTGTCCGGCAGAAGGCGCAAGGCGATGAGGGGAACGCCGTTACCGGCGCTGGCCTGCGTTGGTTCGTTTTGGGTCACGTCCCATAAGGCCAAACGGCCATCGGGCCAGGCGACGACCAGGTTGGCTCCGGCAAGCAACAATTTCAGATGGCTCGCGTCGTCGAGATTGGCGGCGGCCGGGATGGTGGCGATGGTTTGCCCGCCGTCCAACTGCACGATGTCAATCTCGCCGGTTGGGGTGGTGACGGCCAGGAAACGGCCGTCTGACCCCATCGCCCAATTGTCCTCCGCCACAAAACGGCCGACCGGGCGCTGATAGAGTGCGTCGGGCACGGCCGTTTGCCAGATGAACAGGGTGTTGTCGCGCTGCATTGTCCGGTCGGTGGTGATGGCTGCGTAATAAGCGCCGTCAGGGGAGAGACGGCCGTTTTCCAACGTCATGCCGGTTTCGCTGCGTAAAACTGATGGAGATTCGCCCCCGGCTGCTGTGGGCCGGACGGCCACTTCGCTGCCGGTTTGCGTTTGCAACGGCACAGCGATGAATTCGCCGTTGGGCGTCCAGGCCATGCGCCCCAGACGGCCGTTCGCCGGCGCGGTGATCAGGCTGACAGGTGCGGCGGCGCTCTGCCAGGCATGGCTGGCGACCTGATGGGCGGCGCTGCTGATCAACTGCCCATCGGCCGTGAAGGTGATCTGCAAAATGGATTCGCCGCCGCTGAGCGCGGTGGGCGGCTGGTCGCTGCCCACTTCCCACAGGCTAATCTGGTTGTTTTGCCAGCCGGCGATGGCCAGGAAACGGCCGTCAGGCGAAAACGCCGCGCTGCGAATTGGCTCGGTCGGCTCGATGAAATCCACCGGCTGCCAGGTGGCCGCGTCATACACCGCCAGGCCAACCGTCGTGATGATACCCAGGTAACGGCCAGCGGGGTCGGCGACCACGTCGAACGCTTTGCCATCACCCCAACGGGCTACGGCCGTTAGCTGTCCTGCGTTCTCCGGGGTGATGGTTGCGTCGCTCAGCGCAGGCAGCCGGGTGGGTTGGGGCGTGTCGCCGGTCGCCGCATCCTGGGCAGGCGATAGCGGCTGGCAACTGCTGAAGATGATCAGCAAGAGCAGGGCGAGGTGAAGGAAGCGGTGATGGAATCGTGGGGAAAACGGCCGTTTACCCGCCAAATGGCACCGTCGGGAAAAATTTTGGCGGCTGCCGAAACTGCGTGGCTTGCTCGAAGGCGTAGGCCAATTTGAGCAAGGTGGGTTCCTGGAACGCCCCGGCCATGAACGTGATGCCCACCGGCAGGCCATGAACAAACCCCGCCGGCACGGTGATGGCCGGATACCCGGCAACGGCCGTGGGCGACGAACTGCCGCCGCCATAATGATCGCCGTTCACCCAATCGGTCAGCCAGGCCGGGCCGCCGGTGGGGGCGACGATGGCGTCCAGCCGGTGCGTTTGCAGCGCTTTGTCCAGCCCTTCCTGGCGCGACCGGCGGTGGTTGATCGCCAGGGCTTCCAGGTAGGCGGCTTCGGTGAGCGGCCCTTTTTCTTGTGCCAATGTCATGCGCTCCTGTCCAAAATAGGGCATCACCCGGTCAGCGTTCGCCTGGTTGAAGGCGATGACGTCGGCCATCGTTTTCACCGGCGCGTCCGGCCCCAGCCCGGCCAGATAGGCGTTCAGGTCGGCCTTGAATTCGTACAACAGCACCGTCAATTCCGATTCGCCAAAGCCTTCCAGCGAATCCAGGTTGACCGGGTCTACAAGCTGTGCGCCGCGTGCTTTCATGGCTGCCAGGCACACTTCCATGAGGGCGTCTACCTCTGGGTGAAAGCCAAAAAAGTTGCGGGCAACGCCGATGCGCGCCCCGTGCAGGCCGTTTTTGTCCAGGAATTGGGTGTAGTCGGTGGAGACGTGGGGAGCGCTTACGGCCGTTGCCGGATCGTTCGGGTCTACGCCGGTCAGCGCACTCAGGACGATGGCGGCGTCGGTGACGGTGCGGGCCATTGGCCCGGCGGTGTCCTGGCTGTGGGCGATGGGAACCACGCCGGCGCGGCTGACCAGGCCCAGCGTCGGCTTGAGGCCGACGATGCCGTTGGCGTGCGACGGGCAGACGATGGAGCCATCCGTCTCTGTGCCGATGGCCGCGGCGCAAAAATTGGCGGAAACGGCCACCGCCGAGCCGGAGCTGGAACCGCAAGGATTGCGGTCCAGGGCATAAGGGTTGCGCGTCTGGCCGCCGCGGCTGCTCCAACCGGAGGAGGAGCGGCTGGAGCGAAAGTTGGCCCATTCGCTGAGGTTGGCTTTGCCCAGGATGACGGCTCCGGCGGCGCGCAGCCCCGTCACCAAAAAGGCGTCTTGCGGGGCGATGGAACCGGCCAGGGCCAGGGAACCGGCGGTGGTTTGCATCCGGTCGGCGGTGGCGATGTTGTCTTTGAGGATGATGGGGATGCCGTGCAGCGGGCCGCGTGGTCCTTTGGCGGCGCGTTCGGCGTCCAATTCAGCGGCGGTGGTCAGGGCGTCGGGGTTGAGTTCGATGATGGCGTTGATGGCCGGGCCGTGTTCATCGAGCTGGGTGATGCGTTCCAGGTAGAGTTCGACGAGACGATGGGCGGAGTAACGGCCGTTGCTCATGCCCGTTTGCAGGTCGTTGATGGTGGTTTCTGTCAAGACAAAATCAGTCATGGCGTCCTCACAGTCAGGTGGTGTATGTGGGGAGCAGCGGCAAATTTACACGCACGCGGGTCCCATGATCAGGCTGGCTGTCAATTTCAATGAGACCATTGTGCAAGGTAGCGATGCTTTTGGCAATAGTCAGCCCCAAACCAATGCCGGGCACGTTGGATTGGCTGACGCCTTGCCCGCGATAGAAGCGGTCGAACAGGTGGGGAATGTCTTCCGGGGCGATGCCCATGCCGGTGTCTTCGATGTACAGGTAGGCGCTCTTCGCTTCCAGATTGGCGGATGCTTTGAGGCGAATTTCGCCATGTCTGGTGTATTTTAAGGCATTTTCCATGAGGGTGGAGAGCATTTCGGTCAGCTGCTTAAAGTTGCCTCGTATGGGCAGATGGGCGATTTCCGGCGTAAACGTCAGGTGGAGACCCTTTAGTTCCGCCTGATTCTGGTAATGTTTGACGACGTGGGCTGCCACTTCATTTAAGTTGATCTGGGTCCAGACCGGGCTTTCCTGGTCGAGATCCAGGTTGGACAACCGGAGAATGTTCTCGATTAATTCCTTCAGCCGTTCCGTTTGTTGGTTGAGAATGGTGATGTAATGGGGATGTTTGGCGGCTGGGCCTCTTTTCAGCAGGTCCAGATAGAGCATCAGGTTGGCCAGAGGGGTGCGGAGTTCGTGGGAAATGTCGTCTATGAATTTGGACTTGAGGCGGTCTAATTCTTGCAGTTGGTGGTAAGCCTGGCGCAGTTCCTGGGTGCGTTGGGTGACGCGGCTTTCCAGTTCGTCGGCGTATCGCTGCGTTTGTTCGTATAGTTGGGCGTTGACGATGGCGATGGCGGCCTGATGGACGAAGGCCATGGCAATGGCGGCGTCTCTGCGATTGTAAAAGTCGGGTTCGGCTTTGATCAGGCTCAGGAGGCCGATGGCTTTTTCTTTGACGATGAGCGGGACGCCTAACCAGCAGTATGGTTGGTGGGGGAAAACGGCCGTTTCCGGCCTGATTACCGGTGCGCGTTGGGTCAGCACTTCCTGCATGTGGGGCGGGATGTCCGTGACCGGCGACGTGGTGAAGACCAGTTCGCGTGAGCGGCTGGCGTGGTGGGAGACATTGTGTAAACGGCCGTCCATCAACAACAAAACCGAGGCTTCGTCGTAGGCGACGACGTGGGCCAGTTGCGCCAAAATGATGTCCAGCACTTGTTGGTGGGCCAGACTGCTGTTGAGGACGCCTATCACTTTGCTCAGCGTTTCCGCCAGTTCCCGCTGTTCTTTTTCGGCTTTGAGCGACTGGGCTTTGGCGAGAGCCAGGGACAGATGGCTGACAACCTGCTCGCCCTGGGCAATTTCGTCGGGCGTGAAGTGGTGGGGCGCAAGGAAAATAACGAAAGCTGCGCCCAATTTTTGCGCGCCGGCAATGAGGGGCAAGGCCAGCATAGATTGGCTGGGAAAGAGGATGGCCGTGTGCATGCGGGCATAAGGAGATTTGCCTACATGTTCCAGGATGAGTGGCTGGCCGGAAGTAAGGACAGCGGCCGTGATGGTTTTTTGCCGAGTATCTGGCCCGGTCTGGGGGAATTCTTCAGCCAGACTGCTGCTGACAGCGCCGGGAACGGCCGTTTGCCGGTCTTCATCCCACAACGTAATGCTGCACCCATCGGCGCCAAACAGTTCACCCAGCCGGTCGGCAAAAATTTGCAGCATCGTGTGAAAGTCGGGCGTTTGCAGCGCAGCCCGGGTAATCTCATTTAACCAGGTAAGAAAATGTTCACGAGCGCGCAAGGCATCCTCGGCCTGCTTCCGTTCGGTGATGTCACGCAGGGAAGCCAGATGAGCTGTCTCGTTTTGCCAGACGATGTCTACCACGCGCATTTCGGCGACTTTGTTGGCTTTGTAGGGGTTGATAACGTCAATTTCGGTGGTTTCATTGGCCACGACAGGGTAGCCAAACATGGCCCCGGTCAGGCTGGCCTGACTGCGCGCAAAAAGGGTGACGGCCGCCGGGTTAGCAAAACGGATGATGCCCTGCTTATCAACGATAACAATGCCATCCGCGTTGGCCTCGATGACCTTGCGAAAGCGATTTTCGCTGGCTTGTAATAATTGATCGTTCATAGACGTAGCAAATCGTAGTCGTACCCGTAACCCGAAGTCCGTATAGCGTATTCCGTTGGCGTTCACCAGAGGTAGCACCCTACGGAATACGGTATACGGATTACCGAATACGGGTACTCGCTTTTTCCCACAGCGTATTTGGAATTTGTAGCGGAACTTATTCTCTTACAAGTTCTAAGCCTTAAAATCATCCTGGAATAGGCCGCTGATGCGTTCGATTTCGCTTTGTGATGTGTAAACGGGATTCCCAATCAGGATGCCGGTGACGTTTTTGAATGCTTTGCCAATGTGCATACCACGGCCGTCAATGGTGAATTCACGGATTTCCTTATCATGCATGGAGCCGCGCATTTTCAGCACAGTCAGGCCACGGCGCATTTCACCATACATTTCTACGTAACGCAGCATAATGATGGAATCTGTGACGGTGGAAATGTGCGCTTCCGTCACCGAAATGCCGCCCATGAGGGAAGACGTGGTGGCGGTGAACAATCCGGCCGTCTCTTTGTGCTTGATGAAGGAAGTCAGCCCGATGACAAATTCGCGGAAACCCTTGGCCGTGGCCACCCGTTCCAGAGCAGACAGGCTGTCCACGGCGACACGATGAGGTGCAAAGCGTTCAATCTCCGCTTTCATGCTGATGAGGTGGTCTTCCGGTCCGGCCACTTCTGGATAGCAGCAGATCAGTTTCAGGGAGCCTTCTTGCTCCATTTTTTGGAAATCTACGCCCCAGCCGGTGGCGTTGCGGAAGAGTTGTTCGCGGCTTTCTTCAAAGGCGAACAGAAGGCAGCGCTCCCCTTTGGCGGCGCCACCGGCGATGAATTCGGTGACGGTGAGCGTTTTGCCGGTTCCGGTAGCCCCGGAGACGAGGATGATAGAATCGCGGAAGAAGCCGCCGCCGCACATTCGGTCGAGTTCCTGGTTGCCGGAAGTGATGCGAATGTCTGAGGAGCTTTGTTTGAGTTCGATGGCCGACAGCGGAATGACGGCGATGCCGGCTCCCGGCAAGATGGTGAAGGGAAATTCGCCTTTTTGGTGGGAAGTGCCGCGGAACTTCAGGATTTCGACTGTGCGCCGCCGTTTTTCGTCGTCGAGGACGTTGCGCAGGATGATGACGTTGTCGGCGACAAATTCTTCGATGCCGTAGCGGGCGATTTCGCCGTATTCCTGGATGCGTTCGGCGGTGAGAACGGCCGTTACCCCCATTTTCTTAAGCGCAGACGCAATCCGAAACAGTTCATTGCGGATGGAGCCGTGTTCTTTGAGCTGGGTAAAAATCGCCCCTAAAGAATCCACGGCCACCCGCTTGGCCTGGGTCTTTTTCACGGCATGTTCAATGCGGGCCAGCAATGCGCCCAGATCATAACTGCCGGCAAAGACAATGTCCTCGGCCAATTGCGGCGAGGCGTCTACAAACGCCCATCGCCCCTGCTGTTCCCAAAGGTGAATGTCCCAACCAAAACCGGCCATATTTTGGAGGGTGTCTTCCTGCCAATTTTCAAACTGCTCA